>NZ_JBEWQE010000010.1:0-238765 GCF_040538975.1 Flavobacterium sp. UW10123 | reverse complement strand
ATGTAGCTCAGCTGGCTAGAGCAGCTGATTTGTAATCAGCAGGTCGTGGGTTCGAGTCCCTCTATCGGCTCAAAAACCATCACAGAAATGTGGTGGTTTTTTTTTGTTGTTCAAAAAAAAATAAATTCCAAATTCCAATCTACAACATGAAGCTTGGAATTTGGAATTTGAATTTTTAGGATTTAATTAATTTATCTTCCTAATGTTTGATGTGCTGCTGTGAATTGTCCTGATGACATTGCTGCCAAAATTGAAAGTTCGCCAGTTAAACATACAGCAATTGCAATTTCAGCAAATTTGCCACTTTTTCCAGCTCCGTAACAGCCTAATAGTTCAAGACATTCTCTCTGCGTAGGAAATGAAGTTCCGCCACCAACGGTGCCTACAATCATATTGGACATTGTAATGGCAAAATAAATGTCGTTGTCTTCGGTGATTTCCATTCTCGTTACGGCAACAGAAGCTTCGCCTGTACAGGCAACATCTTGCCCACATGCAATAAACAAAGCTGCGAGTCCGTTTGACGGATGCATTCCGCCGCCCACTACACCTGCTTTTTTTGCTCCAGAAACGCATATTCTCCATTGTTCGTGCAATAACGTTGGAGTTGTCTTTAAAACCGATTTAACGACCTCTTTTTTCAGTACGATTTCAGCGGTAACTTTTTTTCCGCGAACTCTGGTATTTAAGGGGCTTATTTTTTTATCGCCAGAAAAATTACCTTCGATTGTCCAGAAAACAGGTTTTATCGGGCAATTTTCCAAAATGTATTGGCATATTCTATCTGAACATATCGTTACCATATTTTGACCCGAAGCATCGCCTGAAGTATATTCTAATTTCAGGATTAGAATGTTTCCCTCGATATTAATGCCTATGTCATTTAAAATGGCATAATTACTAGATTCTCTTGTTAGTGCCGAAAAAGTTTCAGTATGATCTAAAACCCACGAAACAAATTTGCCTAATTCGATAACCGTTTTAAATTTAAAGGTTGGAGTTCTTTGCACGCCTTCTTGAAGCGTAATAACCGTTATGGGGCCAGATTCTCTACAAGCTTTTGCGCCTCTGTTGTAAGAGGCAAGCAATGCGCCTTCGGTGGTAGCAAGGGGAACGTAAAAAGGGCCTTGGGCAAGACTTCCATTTATTACCAATGGGCCGATAATTCCTGTAGGAATCTGACTCATTCCGATGTAATTTTCGATGTTGCCTTTGAGACTTTCATTGTTGGTAAATACTTTTTCTCCAGAAAGAAAATCTAGGTCTAAGTTTAATTGACTGCGAATAAAATTCAGACGCAATTTTTGACCGTTTAAAGTGTAAGGGTCTTGATCGGGAATTTTTTCTGCTTGCGAATGATTGGGATTGTAAGATTCTAATTTGTGAAAAACAGAAGAATCTATAAAATCATGCTTAGGTCGACTGATGTTGCTGATTAAATTTTCCATAAATGTAGTTTTTTAGTTTGAAGCTAAGTTATTACAAATCAGAATATTATCAATGTATATTCTGACAATTTAACTTTTAATTGTTTAATTATCAGGTATTTATGAAAATAAAAATTAATCACGAAAAAATGTACGCAAAAAAATCCTGTTCTTTTAAAAACAGGATTTTTAGAAGGTGGAGAATCTGTGTTTTATTATTTTGGGTTTGCTAAGATTTAAGGCCTGATTTATTTGTAGGAAAATTATTTATTTTTTATAAATTTGCATAAAAAAATTATGGAAGAAACTTCAGTGTTTGAAAAATTTGAATTGCAGTTAGATAGGAGTGCAAAGGACTTTTTAAAAGAAACAGCAAAATGGGCTCATTTCTTATCGATTCTTGGATTTATCGGGATAGGATTCTTGGTTTTGATTGCAGTATTTGCTGGTACAATTTTCTCAACAATGGGAAACTCAATGCAGAGAATGGGAATGTATAGTGGTTCGTTTGGAGTGATAATAGGAGCGGTTTATTTTATAGCGGCACTACTTTATTTCTTTCCGGTATATTATCTGTTTAAATTTAGCACAAATGCAAAAAATGCATTTGCAAATAATGATTCAGAATCTTTAACGGAGTCATTAGGATATTTAAAATCGCACTATAAGTTTATTGGTGTTTTAATGATCGTTTGTTTGGCATCTTATGCACTTGTTTTTGTGTTTGCTATATTTGGTGCTATAATTGCAAGATAAATTATCACGTTTGAAAGAATAAAAAAGCCCTGAATTTTCAGGGCTTTTTTTGTTGTATTACAAAATTATTTTTGCTTTTCAGTTGTTGTTGCTTCGGCCTCAGTTTTGTTTTCAGCTGGAGCTTTTTGCTCGGCTTTTTTAATTTCAGCAACATATTTTGTCAATTTCTTTCCATAAAGTGATTGCGCTACTTTTGGAGTCATCGATTTTTGAATTGTATCAAGAAACTTCAAATTGATATCATAAATCTCCGCTAAAGCAATATAAGGTGCTACTTCGTGATCTTTATTATTGATTGCAAAGTTTGTAGCATATAAATATTTTCTTTTGATGTTTGACTGTTGTTTAGTGTCAATGCTGTCAATTGCTTTTTGATCTTGTCTTTTTAAAGCTTTAAATTTTGATTCAACCATAGATAAATTCTCATCTCTAAAACGATTGTTTATTTTTTGGTACTCTTCATATAACTCCTGATTTTTAGATCCGGTAATTTTTGCGCTTGCGATGAAATTATCCAAACTGGTTTCGATATTCATATTTCCAGGTTCAGCAAAAAACAAAATGTTGTTGTCTAAAGAATTTGTTACGCCGCGATCTAGAAATAAGTATAGCATTTCTGGAGATTCTAATTTGATATCTCTTTCGAATGTTGAATTTCCATCAATTTTAATGCTGTCAATAGCAACAAGTGAAGTGTCGACAACTCTTTGAATATATAAAGTTCCGGTTTTTAGACCTTTAATGTTTCCTGTAATGTGTAGGTTATCGGCAGCAGTTTCTTTTTTACTGCAAGATGCTAATACTGCAAGAGTAACAAAAGCAATTAATGTTTTTTTCATTGGTTTTTGAGATTTTGGTGCAAAATAAAGAAAATAGTTTAAATGTAAAGAGACAGCTGTTTTATTTTTATAAAAAAAATAAATCCCAATCTATTTCTAAATTGGGATTTTAAAGTCGTATAGGAAAAGGTCTTACATCGATAGGCTGAATGAAGAGCCGTTTTCGTGCGTATACGTATACAATGCGTCACAGTTGTCATTTCCGTAATCTATAACACCATTTAAAATGCCTCCTTGAACTTTTAATTGTCCTTTAGAAATAAATAGGCATGAATATTTTTTAATAAGCGGTTCTTTTACAGTCAAAGTAAGCGTTTCTCCATTTGAAGCTGTTACTGTATGAGTTCCTTCTGTAATTTCATATACATTATCAGATAAGACAAGTGGTGTATCTGCGCCAGCCGTTTGTTTAGTAGTATAGATTCCTGAATTGGTATAAACACCTCCTTGTAAATCTGTCAATTTACCATTGGTCACTTTTCTAGTCCATTGCGGTGTAGCTTGAGCAGTTGTAGTATTGGTGTATTCAATAGTTCCCTCCAATTTGATGCCTTTTATAGAATAGTCAATTCTTTCAATTGTCATTTTGCTTCCAGTTTCAATGATTGGTCCAGAAAGCGTAACTTTTAGTTTTCCTTTGCGTGTAAGATTGTTCGCGTCTGTGCAACCTACTGTTCCGAAATCTGCTAAAAAGACTTTAGGATAGCCTCCTCCGTTTGTTGTAACCGTAATTGTTGCGCAAATTCCAGGAGCTGTTTCGGTAGTTTTTCCAGTTGTTGAAGCGCTTGTAGTGATTAAAAGACCTGTGCTAAGATCCATTGCGTTTGAAGCGTCAACTGCAACTGAAGCTCCAATGTTTATCAAGCTTGTTGAAGTAGTTTCTTCGTGATTGTCACTTGAACAAGAAACGTATAAAAGTGCTGTAACACAAATGATTGATAGTAAAATAGCTGTTTTTTTCATAAGGTTTTTTGTTTTGGATTAGATTAATAAGGCAGTCAAATGTAATAAAAAAACGAATTACAATTAAAAAATCCTGTAATGGTTAATTTACAGGATTTTATAACAGTTTTTTGAGGTGAAAATTATGTTTAGTATTGATGTAAATAATTTCGTGTAGATTTATAATAATTGCTTTTGGAAAGTATAAACATAACGGATTTAGGTAATTTTGAGAGTATTATAGTCTTTTTATAGAAGTCTAATGTATGGGCACTTATTTTTTGCCTATAATACCAGAGGATAAAAAAATCCTGCAAAACTTAATTTGCAGGATTTCAAAAATATTATTTTCGATTGATTATTTAATCATTTCAAAACTTCTCTTAACAAACGCAGTAAGCGCTTCACCTTTTAATAGGTTTTGAGATAATTTAGCTAAATCTAAAGCTTGTTTAACCAAATGTTCTTGGTGTGTTTTATCTTCTGTATTTAAGATGCTTGAAGCTAAATCAGAATTGGTATTTACAACTAAATTGTACATTTCTGGCATATTGCCCATTCCGAACATTCCGCCTCCGCCAGTTTGGCTCATTTCTTTCATTCTTCGCATAAATTCTGGTTGCGTGATAATAAAAGGAGCTGCTTGAGAATCCATAGCTTCCAATTGAACGCTGTATGCTTTTGGAATGTAAGCTTCTAAAGAAGTTTTTAAAGCTGCTTTTTCGTCATCAGATAATTTTGAAATCGTATTTTCTTCTTTTTTGATTAAGTTATCAATATGGTCAGAATCTACACGAACAAAAGTTAATCCGCTGTTATCGTTTTCGATTTTTTGGATTAAATGCGAAATAATCGGCGAATCTAAAAGCAATACTTCGTAACCTTTATCTTTTGCGGCTTCAATATAAGAGTGCTGCGCATCTCTGTTTCCTGCATAAAGAACTACCAATTTACCATCTTTATCAGTTTGGTTTTCTTTTAGTTTTTCTTTTAATTCATCTAAAGTGAAATATTTGTCATCTACAGTTGGGTACAAAACAAATGCACCTGCTTTTTCGTAGAACTTCTCTTCAGAAAGCATTCCGTATTCTAAAACGATTTTAATATCATTCCATTTTGCTTCAAAATCTGCACGATTTTCGTTGAATAAAGCTTTTAATTTATCAGCTACTTTACGAGTAATGTAGTTCGAAATTTTCTTAACCGCACCGTCAGCCTGTAAACCAGAACGAGAAACGTTTAACGGAATATCTGGAGAATCGATCACACCTTTTAACATCGTCAAAAATTCAGGTACAATTCCTTCTACGTTATCTGTAACGTAAACTTGGTTTTGGTATAACTGAATTTTATCTTTCTGGATCTGCATATCACTTCCTAATTTCGGGAAATACAAAATACCAGTTAAGTTAAACGGATAATCTACATTTAAGTGAATGTGGAATAATGGATCTTCAAACTGCATTGGATATAATTCTCTATAGAAGTTTTTATAATCTTCATCAGATAATTCAGAAGGCTGTTTCGTCCAAGCAGGATTTGGGTTATTGATGATGTTGTCAATTTCAAGAGTTTCATTAACGTAATCTTCTGGAGCGTCTTCTGGTTTTGGAAGTGTCTCAGTTCTTGTTCCGAATTTAATCGGAATAGGCATGAATTTGTTGTATTTGTTTAATAAACCACTGATTTTAGAATCGTCAAGGAATTCCAAAGAATCTTCAGCAATGTGAAGAATGATTTCTGTTCCGCGTGAAGTTTTGTCAGCTGGTTCTAATGTAAACTCAGGACTTCCGTCACATGTCCAGTGTGCAGCTGGCTCATCTTTGTACGATTTTGTAATGATTTCAACTTTTTCTGCAACCATAAAAGCAGAATAGAAACCAAGACCAAAATGTCCGATAATTCCAGAATCTTTAGCAGAATCTTTGTATTTGTCTAAGAATTCTTCAGCACCAGAAAATGCTACTTGATTAATGTATTTTTCAACTTCATCAGCTGTCATACCTAAACCTTGGTCGATAATGTGGATTTTTTTGCCTTCTTTATCCACTTTTACTTCGATAATCGGGTTTCCGTATTCAACTTTAGCTTCGCCAATGCTGATAAGATGTTTTAATTTTAAAGTAGCATCAGTACCATTAGAAACAAGCTCGCGCAAGAAAATTTCGTGGTCGCTGTATAAGAACTTTTTAATTAAGGGAAAAATGTTTTCTACTGAAACATTAATTTTACCTGTTGCCATATTTTTTAATTTTTGATTTAATTTGATGATTTTCATTTGTTCAAATAGAATACCAATTGTTTTTTGGGTGACAAAATGTCTGAAATGTTAATTTTGAAAGAAAATAAATGTATTCTAGAACGAAAAATATCTTAACGAATCGTATATTTGTGGTACAATAATTGTTAAAATAGACAAATATTAATCTAAAAAAATTGTACAAAATGAAGAAGAGTATTTTAATGTGTATGATTGCCGCTCTGTTTTTTGCGTGTAAATCATCTTCGTCCACGACAGCTTCATCTTCTGAGGCTACTACACTTTCAACTAAACTTGACAAGAAAACTCAGGTAGCACTAAAAGGGAATTGGGTTTTAACTAATGTATCTTATCCAGGTTCAGATTATATCAAAGTAAATTCTTTTGATCTTGCTGATTCTAAATGTTTCATTGGTAGTACTTGGAGTTTTATTTCAAATAATAATAAAGGAAATATGGCTTTGACATCGCCAAGTTGTACTGGATTTTCTTCTCCAATTGTATGGAGCATTAACGATCAAGGTATGTTTGTTCTTAAAATTCTTAATGCAGGTGAAAAAGCTAAGAAAGTAAGAGATGGTTATTTGTTAAAAGTTGCTGGAGTGACTGAAAGTTCATTTCAGTTAGTAGACAATATCAATGTTGGTGGCCAAGTAAAAGATGTGGTTTACCAATTTCAAAGAGCTAATTAATATTATTTTAAAGGTATAAAAAATGAGAAAGATAACGGTTTTAGGTTTAAGTAGTTTATTGGTATTAGCTAGCTTTTTTACAAGTTGCGATTCAGTAAAAAATGCAAATAACACACAAAAAGGAGCTGGAATTGGTGCTGTCGCAGGTGGTGTTATTGGTGGTATTTTAGGAAATAATTTAGGTAAAGGCGGAAACGCTGCCTTAGGAGCTGCAATTGGAGCTGCTGTAGGAGGTGGAACTGGAGCCTTAATCGGAAATAAAATGGATAAGCAAGCTCGTGAGATTGATCAAGCTTTGCCTGGTGCTGATGTTGAAAGAGTTGGTGAAGGAATTCACTTGACTTTAAATGAAAATGCAGTTCGTTTTGATACTAACAAATCAACTTTGACATCTCAAGCCAAAGCGAACTTAGATAAGTTAGTTCCTGTATTTACGGATTATGGAGATACTGATATTCAGATTTTTGGTTATACAGACAATACCGGAAAACCAGAATACAATTTAACGCTTTCTGGACAAAGAGCTGCTTCTGTGCAAGCATATTTAATATCGAAAGGACTAAAAGCAAGCCGTTTTAAAACTTCAGGTTTAGGAATTGCAGATCCAATTGCAACAAATGATACTCCAGAAGGAAGAGCGCAAAACCGTCGTGTTGAATTCTCAATTACAGCGAACGACAAAATGGTAAATGACGCTAAAGCGGAAGCTGGAAAATAATTTCAAGACAAAATAAAATATTAAAAAAGCTGTTTCATAATTGAAGCAGCTTTTTTTTGACTTTAGAAATTAAACATTGTAAATTTGACGTCTCATATTACAACTCATGCTCGACATACAAAATATATCTTTTTCATACACCGAAAGCCCCGTTATAAAAAACATCTCTTTTTCTATTGAAAAAGGTCAGAACATTGCTATTATAGGTGAGAGTGGCTGCGGAAAAAGTACGCTGCTCAAACTAATATATGGACTTTACGATCTGGACGAGGGAAAGATTTTTTATGGAGATAAACCAATTTTAGGTCCAAAATTTAATTTGATTCCCGGAATGCCCTACATGAAATATCTGGCGCAAGATTTTGATTTGTCTCCTTATGAAACAGTTGCAGAAAACGTAGGGAAGTTTTTGTCGAATGGTTTTGCAAACATGAAAAAACTTCGTGTTCAGGAATTGTTAGAGATGGTAGAAATGGATCAGTTTTCTAATGTAAAGACCAAATTCTTAAGTGGAGGACAGCAGCAAAGAGTGGCTCTGGTTAGAGTTTTGGCTTTAGAACCAGAAGTAATTTTGCTAGATGAGCCATTCAGCCAGATTGATGCTTTTAGAAAAAATGCATTGCGTCGTAATTTATTTCGTTACCTAAAACAAAAAGGAATTACCTGTATTATCGCTACGCACGACAGTACTGATGCTTTGTCTTTTGCAGATCAGGCAATCGTGATGCGAAACGGAGAAGTCTTGGTAAAAGATGATCCTTCAATAATATATGAAGATCCACAAATTAAATATGTCGCTTCTTTGTTTGGAGAAGTAAATGAAATTCCAACTCATTTATTATTATCGTACGAAGACGAAACTCATAAAACATTAGTTTATCCGCATCAATTTAAAATGGTTTCCGAATCAAAATTGATGGTCAAAATTAGAAGAACCTATTTTAGAGGAAGCCACTATTTAATAGAAACAGTTTATAAAAGGCAATTGATCTTCTTTGAAAGTGAAATAGATTTACCGCTCGAACAAGAAGTTTTTCTGGCATTAAATTATTTATAATTAGGAAAATGTGTCAATTAGAAAATTAGATAATTTCTAATTGTTAAAATAATAAACCCGACAGATTTTAAAAACTTGTCGGGTTTACTTTTGGAATCAAATTATGATTTAGTTTTTAAGATATTTTTCTAAAAACTGATCTTGTTCCCATAATAAGTGTAGAATGTTTTCTTTAGCTACATAACTATGTGATTCTTTTGGCAGAATAACCATTCTTGCTGGAGCCCCTAAACCTTTTAATGCTTGAAAATAACGTTCTGTCTGCAAAGTAAAAGTTCCAGGATTATTATCTGCTTCTCCGTGAACCAATAAAATCGGAGTTTTCATTTTTTCAGCATTCATAAATGGAGACATGGTATTGTAAACTTCTGGAGCTTCCCAATAATTTCTTTGCTCAGATTGGAATCCGAATGGAGTTAAAGTTCTGTTGTAAGCACCGCTTCTTGCTATTCCGCATGCAAAAAGATCAGAATGTGTCAATAAATTTGCCGTCATAAATGCTCCGTAAGAATGTCCTCCAACAGCCACTTTTTTACGATTAATATATCCTAAAGCGTCAACAGCATCAATTGCCGCCGCAGCATTATCAACTAATTGAGAAATGAAGTTGTCGTTTGGTTCTGTGGTTCCTTCTCCAATAATTGGAAAAGCGGCATCATCTAAAACAACATATCCTTTTGTAACCCAATACACAAATGATCCATAGTAAGGGAAAGTGAATTCGTTAGAATTTTGAGTCGATTGCGAAGCGCTGTTTCTGTCTTTGTATTCTGCAGGATATGCCCAGATCAATAGTGGCAATTTTTCTTTTTTAGTTTTATCATAACCAGCAGGAAGATATAAGGTTCCTGAAAGTTCTAATCCGTCTTTACGTTTGTATTTAATAACTTCTTTGCTAACATTTTTAATGCTTTCAAACGGATTTTTGAAATCAGTAACTTGTGTTAAGCTATTTTGTTTTTTAATATTTCTGAAATAGTAATTAGGATATTCTGTTTTTGACTGAATCATAACTAAGACTTTTCCAGACTTAAAATCTTCAATTTCTAAAATATCTTCTTTTTTGTCTTTATAAGAAGAAGTATAAATACGTTTTGATTTTAAAGTTTCCAGATTGAATTCGTCAACAAAAGGGAATTGTCCGTCTTTGGTGTAACCTTCGCCAATTCTATATAAGTTGTTTTTTTCGACAGCTAAAACATATTTGTTGTAGGCATTTTTTCTTGTTTCGAAAACTCCAGGATCTGAATAAACATCCTGAGAATTTCTATCCGTAATCAATTTTGGTTGTTGGCTTGGGTTTGATGGATTTATTAAAAACGTTTTGGTGTTTCGCGTATCGTACCATTCTTCAG
The DNA here is from genome assembly GCF_040538975.1 of Flavobacterium sp. UW10123. Taxonomy (NCBI): domain Bacteria; kingdom Pseudomonadati; phylum Bacteroidota; class Flavobacteriia; order Flavobacteriales; family Flavobacteriaceae; genus Flavobacterium; species Flavobacterium sp. UW10123. The sequence goes on along the minus strand of NZ_JBEWQE010000010.1, from coordinate 228,719 downwards.
AAAGAACCGCTAGATTATCATCTCCCCAAATAATGTCGCTAAAACGCTGTGGTGTTTTTGCCAATGAAGATGCTTCTTTGTCGAAAGGAGCTTCCCAAAGAAAAACTTCATCTCTAAAATCAACTTTATTTGCTGGGTCACCTTCATCTAAAGCCACAACATAAGATAAAGTTGCAGGTTTGTCGTTTCTCCAAGCCATTTCTCTTTTTCCTTTTCGGACAGCCATAAAACCTTTTGGCATTATTTCATTTAAAGGAACTTCATTTACCGTTTTAATTTCTCTTCCGCTTAAATCGTAAACAATAGTTTTAGAAGGAAATCTATATAAAGGAACTACATAAGAAAAAGGTTTTTGAATGGTAGTCAACATAATATAATTGCCATCTGGCGAGATTTTCTCTCCAAAATACATAGCCGCTTCTTTATATAAAGCCGCATCACCATTTAGTTTTACTTTGTATAATTCAGAAGTTATGCAGTTTTCAAAATTAGCTTCGTCATTTTTGTTTTTCAACATATCAGGATACGTTCTGTTTTGCGATTTCTCGCCTGAGGTATTTGAAATAATTGGGCCAGTAGGCAGATCTTTTTTAGAATCCAAAAGTGGCTGTCTGTTTTTAGGAAGCATTTTTACTAAGATCGTTTCACTATCCAAAAACCAGCTAAACGGATTTCCAAGATTTGCATTTACTCTAGCTTCTGTAAGTTTTGTTGCTTGTGCTGTTGCTACATCCAAAACCCAAAGCTCAACGCCGGAATTTGTAGTATGAGAGAATAATATTTTTTTGTCGTTTGGAGACCAAAGAATATTTGTTATTTTCGGATTATCAGGTAAGCCTTTAATTTGAATTTCTTCCTTACCGCTTATTTTTCTTAGTTTTAGATTGTTTAAATAAGTTACAGTGCTTGAAATATTAGTAACGGGATTAATTCTTAAACCTGCCAAACGAACTTCGTCTTGATTGAGATCATCGAGTGTTTTATAGGTATTGCGATACATTAAAAGCATGTTTTCTTTTTTCGTATCCATAGATACAGAAGGCGCTCTTTGGTAATCTGCCAAATCTAGAATGGATTTGGAAGGTTTTTGATAAGTTAGGTTCTCTTGAGCAAAAGAGAAAAAACTTATATTTAAAAATAAAAACAGCGTAACCTTTAATTTCATAGTTTAAATTTTTGGAGTTTGTAATAGTGTTCAAAATGTTTGTCTAAAATACTTTTATGTTGTTACATTCTACATCTGATTTTTAATTTTTTTCAATGTTTGTGTCTGAAAATTGCCTTTTCGAGAAGTAAAAGTTAATAAGTTGCTGTAGAATTAAACTATATTAAATTGCTAATAACGAAAAAAATAGTATTTTGTGTACGTATATTTTAAAGTATGCGTAAATTTGCAATCCAATTTTTTAATAAATAATAATAGATTATGTATCATTCAAAAATAGCTGGTTTAGGATATTATGTTCCTTCCAATGTCGTAACTAACGATGATTTGTCTAAGATAATGGATACCAATGATGAATGGATTCAGGAAAGAACTGGGATTCAGGAAAGAAGACACATTATTCGTGGAGAAGACACTACGACTTCAATGGGAGTAAAAGCAGCTAAAATTGCAATAGAGCGTTCTGGTGTTGCCAAAGAAGATATTGATTTTGTAGTTTTTGCTACATTAAGTCCAGATTATTATTTTCCAGGACCAGGTGTTTTGGTTCAAAGAGATTTAGGTTTAAGAACAGTTGGAGCATTAGATGTTAGAAACCAATGTTCTGGTTTTGTTTATGCAATTTCTGTTGCAGACCAATATATTAAAACCGGAATGTATAAAAATATTTTGGTAATTGGTTCTGAAGTTCACTCTACGGGATTAGACATGACAACTCGCGGACGCGGTGTTTCAGTAATCTTCGGAGATGGTGCAGGAGCGGCGGTTTTAAGTCGTGAAGAAGATTTGACAAAAGGAATTTTATCTACTCATTTGCATTCTGAAGGACAACACGCTGAAGAATTGGCATTGCAAGCACCTGGAATGGGAGCGCGTTGGGTAACAGATATTATTGCAGATAATGACCCGAATGACGAAAGCTACTATCCATATATGAATGGACAGTTTGTATTTAAGAATGCTGTCGTGCGTTTTGCAGAAGTAATCAATGAAGGTTTAGAAGCAAATGGTCTACAAGTTTCAGACATTGATATGCTGATTCCACATCAAGCAAATTTGAGAATTTCACAATTCATTCAAAACAAATTTAAATTGACAGACGATCAAGTTCATAATAATATTCAGAAATACGGAAATACAACGGCAGCATCTATTCCGATTGCTCTGACAGAAGCTTGGGAACAAGGAAAAATCAAATCTGGAGATACTGTAGTTTTAGCTGCCTTCGGTAGTGGATTTACTTGGGCTAGTGCTATTATTAAATGGTAAAATAATCATCTTACATTTATATTTTTTAAAACCTGCTTCTATATTTGGAGCAGGTTTTTTTATACAGATTTGTCAGGCTGAGCGGAGTCGAAACCCCGTTCCAATAGGAGCGCCCTTTGACTCCGCTCACGTAGACAAAGATTGAGGGTAGTTGTTTGCGATTTGTCAGGCTGAGCGAAGTCGAAGCCCTGTTCCAATTGGTAAACTCTTTAGTGCAATACTTTTGAATTAAATTTCTTACTTTTATTTTTAAAATAAAAAATTATGAAAAGATATTACGTCTACATATTGAAATGCTCTGATGGAAGTTATTACACAGGAATGACAAATGATATAAATAGAAGATTAAATGAGCATAATTACGGCTTAAACAAAGAAAGTTACACATTTGATAAAAGGCCTTTAGAGTTGATATTTTGTACAGAGTTCAATGATGTTGTTCAAGCAATCGCTTTTGAAAAACAAGTAAAAGGATGGAGAAGAAAAAAGAAAGAAGCTATAATAAAAGATAAATGGGAAGATTTGAAAAAACTTTCTGAATGTGTGAATAAAACAACTCATAAAAATTTTAATAAAAAGGATGTTTAGTAGTAAATTAGCTTTTGATTTTGCTTAGAGGGATATATGAATTATATGCGGTTTGTCAGGCTGAGCGAAGTCGAAGCCAACGTCCTAATAGGAGCGCCCTTCGACTTCGCTCAGGGTGACAAAAATTGAACATAATTGTTTTGTAGTTTAGTAACTCGAGTAAAGTCGAAGCCCTTTTAATAAAATACTAATGAAAAAAAATCAACTAGAAATAGCTTGCTTTAATTATGAATCTGCACTAATTGCTCAAGCAAACGGTGCGGACAGAATTGAGTTATGTGAAAACATGAAGTTAGGAGGAACTACTCCAAACTCTATATTGGTGGTAAAAGTCCGTGAAAGTTTGAATATAAAAATGCATGTCATTATAAGACCTCGAGGAGGTGATTTTGTTTATTCAGATGAAGAACTTACCGAAATGAAACAAGATATTAAACACTATAAGAAATTAGGTGTTGACGGTTTTGTTTTCGGAATCTTGAAGGAAAACGGAAAAGTAAATAAAAAGCAAAATAAAGAATTGGTACATCTAGCGCATCCGCTGTCGTGTACTTTCCACCGCGCTTTTGATGTGGTTAAAAATCCTGAAAAATCTCTCGAATCGGTAATTGATTGCGGTTTCAAAACAATTCTGACTTCTGGTCAGGGAGTAAATGTAGAAGAGGGAATTCTGGCCTTAGAAAGACTTCAAGAGCTGGCTGGCGACAGAATAGAAATTATGCCAGGTGGTGGTTTGCGATCTTCAAATATAAAATTACTTCAAGAAAAATTAGATCTCACTTTTTATCATTCTTCTGCAATTACAGATGGTTCTGAAATAGCAAATCCCGAAGAAATAAAAGAATTGCGTAATTTTTTATAGTTTTTCATAAAACAAAAAAAGTCTGGAGTTGGCAAGCTCCAGACTTTTTTTCTACAAGAAATATTCAAAAATTATTTAAAAAATCTTCCAAGGCAAAATTAGAACATTCCGCCCCCACCTTTGTTAGTATTGTCGTCTCTTTGTTTACGCTGTAAATTTTTGATTTTTCCGCCTCCAAAGTTGTAAGTCAAACCAAAATATACTGTTTGGCTTTCCCATGTAAATTGCCCCGCTTGAGGATAAGGATACATAGTGTCAAAAGCATATTTCATAGTGTTGAAAACGTCATTGAAACGAACACTTAAATTCATTTTGTTATCTAGCAATGTATATCGTGTACCAATATCCATTTTGTACATTTCGTGACTATTGTTTTGAAGTCCATCTGTCGCACCTCTATAGAATCCGAAAGCCAAGAAACTTAAACGTTTGTTTACTTTAAAATTAGAGTTCATACGTCCGTTGAAAGCCGCAACTGTAATTTTTCTATCAATTGGGTTACTTGTGTTAGTTGCTGGATCATATAAGAATACAATACCTTGTTGATTGATGCTTGAGAAATCAATAGATGGTTGGATATCCCACCATTTTGTAATTTTATAGTTGAACGAAAGCTCAAATCCGTAAGCTGTATTATGATCATAGTTGGTAAAACTCATGATTTGTTTTTCCATACTTGGATCTGCAGGATCTGGATATAAAATTCTACTAATTTGATCATTAATGCTTCTCACAAAAACACCCGCTGTAAAACTTCCTTTTTCAAGAGTCTTAGTGTAATTTACTTCAACAGAGTTTGTAAACTGAGGTCTTAATTCAGGATTTCCTAATGAAGTAACTAATGGCGTAGCAAATTCACGAATAGGTTTTGTCTGCTCTAAACTAGGGCGATCTACACGACGGCTATAGCTTAATTGTAAAGTATTTTTCTCATTCAAATTATAGGTCAAGTATGCTGATGGATATAGTGTAATATAATCATCATCAAATTTCTCTTTTCCATAATTTAAATTTGCCTGCACTTTATAGCTCTCAAAACGTGCACCTAATTGATAGCTGAACTTTTTGAATTTTTGTCCAAATGTTACATAAGCCGAATAAATATCTGTGTCATAAGTATAGTGAGATATTTGGTCTGCTACAGGCAAGAAAGGATTTCCAGTAATATAATCGTTTTCTGTTCTAGTAATTCTTGCTTCAGCACCAGCTTCTAGTGTTGTTTTTTCGTTTAACGGATTAACATAATCCACATTTACGGTGCTTAATTTTCTAGTTCCCTGCAGAAAATCATCATAAACAATACCTGAAGCAGTATTATCAATTTTTGTAGTTTTAGTGTCGAAAGAAGCATTTTGAGTTTCTTTATTATCACTATAATTTGCTTCAAAATCTAATGTATGACCTTCTTTTTTAAAGATGTGTTTGTATGCTAAATTGTAAGTTCCAACACGGTCAGGTCCCCAATATTTTGATTTTTGTAAAATATTTGAAATATCAGAGCCTGTTACGTCATTGTAATTAATATCAGTGTCTACATAGCCTTTTCCATCAGAATTGTTTTGGTTTGTATAGATAGATAAAGTATTGTGGTCATCGATTAAATAATCCATTCCGATTTTGTACAAGTATGAATCGTTGTCATTTAAAACATTAATTTTTTGAACGATATCTTCATCAAATCTTTGGATAAAACCTTTGTTGTGGTATGTTCCAAAGTTTTGCCCTACGTTTCCGAAGAAATTTACTTTTCCTGTTTTATAGTTCAAATCTAAAGACTGATTGTATTTTGCAGTTTCACCAAAAGTAATACCACCGCTGTAAGTTCCATTAAATCCAGTATTAGCATTTTTATGCAAGACAATATTGATAATTCCAGACATTCCTTCTGGATTATATTTTGCACTTGGATTAGTAATTAGTTCAATTTTTTTAATAGAAGTTGACGGAATTTGTTTCAATAACTGAGCAGGATCAATGTTTGTAGGACGTCCATCAATTAATACACGAACATTATCATTTCCGCGAAGCGAAAGTTTTCCATCTTGATCCACATTCACAGAAGGAATATTATTCATAATATCTGATGCCGAAGCGCCTGCAGTTGTCAAGTCTTTACCAACATTAACTACTTTTCTGTCAATTTTTTGTTCGATTGTAGAACGTTCTGCGACAATGTTAACACCTTTTAATTGCGTTGCCTCTTCTTCAAGAGCTACATTTACAGTTGCAGTTTTTTTGTTTTCACTCAAAAGGACAGATCCAATATATTTTCTAAACCCGATATATTGAATTTCGATCGTGTAACTTTTTAAGGCAATATTTTTAAAAGAAAAGTCTCCGTTATCGTCTGTGTTTACACCAGAAACTACTTTTCCATTTTCTTTAAGCGAAACAGTGGCATAAGAAATAGGCGCATTGTTTGACTTTTCTGTGATTTTTCCGGAAATACTTCCAGTACTCTGGGCATGTGCAGTTGCAATTATTCCAAATAATGCAAACAGAAAGAATTTTAATTTCATGATTTTTTTACTGATTATTTTTTGATTTGATTGATGATGATGTCGTTTTGTTAGTTTTTTCTTTTTTTGTTTTTTCCTGACCTCAAAAAAATTAAAGTCTCTATTAAGACTCTTTTACAGTCGATATGTTACAAGAAATTTCATGAAAAAGCATATTTTTTTTCTCAAACGCTGTTTTGTAATAGATTAGCCTTTTGGTTTTTTGATAATTTTAACAATTAATATTTGTGCTTTTTTGTCAAATTGAAACTCTTTTCTTGAATTTAATATGTTTTTGATTTTCTGTAATTGATGAATAAGCAGTATCTTTGCTCACTTTAAAATAAGTTTACATGTCATTATCACAAATTCTTACACCTTCTATACAAAAAGCAATACAAGCACTATTTGATGTTACTGTTGATAAAATCGAGTTTCAAACTACTAGAAAAGAGTTTGAAGGAGATATTACGATGGTAATTTTCCCTTTGCTAAAAGTGATTAAAAGTAATCCTGCTGAATTGGGAAATAAAATTGGAAATTATCTAGTTGAGAATGTTTCTGAAGTTGCTCGCTTTAATGTAGTTTCTGGTTTCTTGAATATTGTAATTTCAGATACATATTATGTGAATTTCTTTAATGAAATAAAAGAGCAAAAACAATTTGGTTTTGTGGCTCCAAATCCTACTGAAAAGGCGATTATGGTAGAATATTCTTCTCCAAATACAAATAAACCTTTGCACTTAGGACACGTTCGTAACAATTTGTTAGGATATTCTGTTGCAGAGATTTTAAAAGCTTCTGGTAAAAAAGTATATAAAACGCAAATTATCAACGATAGAGGAATTCATATCTGTAAATCGATGTTGGCTTGGAAGAAATTTGGAAACGGAGAAACGCCTGAAACTTCTGGTTTAAAAGGAGACAAATTAGTTGGTAAATACTATGTAGAGTTTGACAAAGCTTACAAAAATGAAATAAACGGTTTAATAGAAACTGGCAAAACAGAAGAAGAAGCCAAAAAACAGGCACCAATCATTATTGAAGCACAAGATATGCTTAAGAAATGGGAAGCGGGTGATGAGAAAGTAATTGAGCTTTGGAAAAAAATGAACGAATGGGTTTATGAAGGTTTTGCTACAACTTACGCCAATCTTGGAGTTAATTTTGATAAATATTACTACGAAAGCAACACTTATCTTTTAGGAAAAGATGTTGTACAAGTAGGTTTAGATAAAGGTGTTTTTGAAAAAGATCCAGACGGTTCTGTGTGGATTGATTTGACCGATGAAGGTTTAGACCGTAAAATTGTTTTACGTTCTGATGGAACAGCGGTTTATATGACGCAAGATATCGGAACAGCAATTCAGCGTGTAAAAGATATGCCAGATGTTGGCGGAATGGTTTACACTGTTGGAAATGAGCAAGATTATCACTTTAAAGTATTATTCTTAATCTTACAGAAATTAGGTTTTGACTGGGCTTCAAGTCTATATCATTTATCATACGGAATGGTTGATTTGCCTTCTGGAAAAATGAAAAGCCGTGAAGGAACTGTTGTAGATGCTGATGATTTGATGCAGGATATGACGGACACAGCAAAACAAATTTCAGAAGATTTAGGAAAACTAGATAGTTATTCTGCAGAAGAAAAAGCAAAACTGTACAAAACAATTGGTTTAGGAGCTTTGAAATATTACATTTTAAAAGTAGATCCTAAAAAACGAATTTTATTCAATCCAGAAGAGTCTGTTGATTTTGCTGGAAATACAGGTCCGTTTATTCAATATACATACGCAAGAATCCAATCGATAATTCGTAAAGCTGATTTTGATTTTTCTAACAAAATTGAAATTGAAGAATTGCATGAAAAAGAGAAAGAATTGGTAAAACAAATCGAACTTTTCCCGGAAGTAATTCAGAACGCTGCTCAAAATCATTCTCCAGCATTAATAGCCAATTATACTTACGATTTAGTAAAAGAGTATAACTCTTTTTACCAATCCGTCCATATTTTAGGTGAAGTAGATTTGACTAAAAAAATATTCAGAGTACAGCTTTCTCAAAAAGTTGCCGAAGTAATTAAATCTGCATTTCAATTATTAGGAATTGAAGTTCCAGAGAGAATGTAATTTTTAGATAATAAAACAAAAAGAGCCGATAGTTATTGTAACTATCGGCTCTTATTATTTTTGGAATATTTCTCTTTAGAATATTATATTTTACAAATATTAGACTCCTCATAATTATTGCCTTTATTTATTGTTTTTTTGGCTTCTAATGGTTTTTTGTAGTATTATGCTTTAATATTTTTGTATCAGTTAAAACAGTTCAATGTTGAAAACTTAATTTTTATATACAATATCTCCTAATATTCATTTTTATCTATTTTGAATTAGTAAACTTTTAGTTAATATGATAAAGGATAATAAAACCCGTTCTATTTTGAATGGGTTTTGTTTTTTTTGTAAGAATATATTTTATATTTTGTGTGTTAAAAGAAAATAAATTCTTGTTAAAATTATTTTAATTTTTTAAGTTCGCCCTCTCTAATTAAAAAAACAAAATAATGAAACAAAAATTAAAAGGATTGACAGTTCTTGTGTTTCTTCTTTTTGTGCAAGTGTTTTTTGCGCAAGAGAAAACAATATCGGGAATTGTATTAGATGGAAGTGGGCCTATTCCAGGTGTGAATGTTGTGGTAAAAGGAACCAGTAATGGCGTTCAAACCGATTTTGATGGAAAGTATAAGATACAGGCAAAGACGGGTGATGTTTTGGTTTTTTCTTACATGGGAATGAAAGATGTCAGTTTAACTGTTGGATCTAGTTCTGTTCTAAATGTTAAAATGCAAGAGGACGGAAAGGAATTAGATGAAGTTGTGGTTGTGGCATATGGTACAGCAAAAAAGACTTCTTATGTTGGATCGGCTAATCAAATAAAATCAGAACAACTTGAAAACAGACCTTTAACAAATGCATTATCCGTCTTAGAAGGTTCAACATCAGGAGTTCAAGTTCAAAGTTCTGCTGGACAGCCTGGTGCAGCTCCAGAAATTAGAATCCGAGGATTTAGTTCAATTAATGGATCAAATACACCTTTGTATATTGTAGATGGCGTTCCTTACGCTGGAGATATTAGCAATTTAAATTCAAGTGATATTGAAAGTTTAAGTGTTTTAAAAGACGCTTCTTCTACATCTTTATATGGCTCAAAAGCGGCAAACGGTGTAATTATTATCACTACAAAATCGGGAAAGTTACAAAAGGATAAATTTTCGCTTAATTTAAGTACGGGAATGACTTCTCGATCTATTAAAGATTATGAAAGAGTAAATGCTTTTGATTATTATCCTTTAGAATGGGAAGCGATTAGAAATAGTCGTCCAATGGGCAATCAAGCAGAAATAGATGGAGCAAATATTTATGCATCTGCTAGAGTTCCTGTAGTATTGGTTACAAATCCATTTAATGTTTCAAATGGAAGTATTGTTGGAACTGATGGAAAATTGAATCCAAATGCAAAATTACTATATCCGCAAGATCTTGATTGGGCTAAACAATTAGAAAGAGCCGGAGTTAGAAAAAATGTTGATTTTTCGTATCAAGGGAAATCTGAAAAATCTAATTATTTTGCTTCTTTAGGGTATTTAGATGAAGAAGGTTATATTCAAAAGTCTGGTTTTCAAAGAACAACAGGAAGGTTAAATTTAAATACTAGCTTGAAAGAGTGGTTTAAAACTGGTGCGAATATATCTGGAACTTTAACGAATTCAAAATTAGGCACTGATGGAGTAGAAAATACGAGTTCTTTTAAAAATCCGTTCAGAACTATTAGAACAATGGGGCCAATTTATCCTGTTTTCGATCATACAGCAAATGGAGATTACGTTCTTGATGCAAATGGTGATCGCATTTATTCGACTGTTCGTGGATCAGGAGCTTCTAATGGACGTAACGTTGTTTATGAAACTTTAAATGATACTGATGTAGTAAAAGGATTAGCCCTTTCAGCGCGAACTTTTTTTGAAATTTCATTCACTAAGGATTTAAAATTTACAACAAATGCTTCTATTGACAAAACATATAGAAATAGAACCTATTCCTATAATGCTGAAATTGGAGATGGGGCGCCAACTGGATTGATGGCAAAAGAAAATAAAATCCTAACTGGAATTACATACAATCAGTTGTTGAATTACTCAAAGAAAATTGGCGAGCATTCATTCAATGTATTATTAGGGCATGAAAGTTTTGATTATGAAACGAATTGGACAAGCAGTAGTAAAACAGGTCAAGTAGCTCCAGATATCTTTGAATTTGTTAATTATGCTACAACTACAGGTTTGACTTCTTTTACAAGAAATTATGCGACTGAGTCATACTTTTCAAGAGCTGGCTATGATTATATGAGTAAATATATTTTTTCAGCATCATTAAGAAGAGATGGATCCTCAAAATTTGCTGAGAATAATCGTTGGGGTAACTTCTGGTCTTTAGGAGGAGCGTGGGTGATTTCTAAAGAAGATTTCTTAAAGAATACTACTTGGATTGATGACTTAAAATTTAGGGCTTCAATTGGACAAGTTGGAAATGATTCTCATATAATTGGAGATACTAATGATGCGGGATCAAAAATCGGTGGTTTAAATTATTATGTTAGCCAGCCTACTTATAGTTTAGGTTATGATAATGGAAGTGAAGGAGGTATTGTAACTTATGCTGCGGCTGCACCCAATTTAAAATGGGAAGTTAATACTCAAAAAGACATTGCGGTGGAGTTTGGTTTATTTAAAAACAGACTAAAGGGAAGTGTAGAGTATTATAATAGAAATACTGACGGACTTATCTTTTCGGTTCCAAACCCATTATCTTCTGGGTTAGATTATAGAGTTGAAAATATTGGTTCTATGGTTAATAAAGGATTTGAAATCGCTTTGGACGGTGTAATTCTTAAAACTAAAGACTTTTCTTGGAACGTAAATGTAAACGCATCAACGATCAATAATAAAATAACTAAACTTCCTCAAGGAGAAATTATTACTGATACTGGAAATAAAAAACTTTCAGTAGGACATTCGATTTATGATTATTGGTTGAGAGACTGGTACGGGGTAGATCCTTCAGACGGATATGCTTTATATGTAGCAGATCCAAAATTTGTAAATACTACAGACAGCACAATTAGGGTTGTAAATGGTGTTACTGTAACAACAGATCAAAATAAAGCGCTATATCATTATGCTGGTTCAGCAATTCCAGATTTGTTTGGAAGTTTTGGCAGTACGTTTAAATATAAAGGACTTCAATTAAATGTGGTATGTTCATACCAAATTGGCGGTCAAATGTATGATACCAACTATGCAGTTTTGATGCATACAGGTAATAATTATGGATCGGCTTGGAGTACAGATATTTTGAAAAGATGGCAAAAACCTGGAGACATTACAGATGTTCCAAGATTAGACATTAATAGAAATACACCATCGTCCGCCGCTTCTGACAGATGGTTAATAGGGTCTGATTATTTATCATTGAGACAGATTAATTTATCTTACAAAGTGCCTTCTGAATTTATTTCAAAATTCGAAATTGACAATGCTTCAGTATATGTGAATGGTGAAAATCTAATGCTTTTTACAAAACGTCAAGGAATGGATCCTACTCAAACTTTTGATGGAACAACTCAAAATAGATATATACCATCTCGAGTAATATCATTAGGACTGAATTTAAATTTTTAATATTATGAAATCAAATTATATAAAAATATTATTCTTATTTATAGCGCTAATTTTTTTAGGTTCTTGTTCTGACGATTTTTTAGATAAAAAGCCAACTGAATTTGTTGATTACGAAGGAGCAACAAAAACTACAGAAAATTTAATGACGCTTTTGAATGGTATTCATAGATCATTGTATTATGGTTATGAAGACCAGAGTCAGGCAGGATTAGGAGGTTTAATGGAGCAAACAGATATCGCAGGTGACGATTTGGTTTTTCCAATTACCAATGGATGGTTTTTGACAGTGTATAACTGGAGTGCAATGAATAATGAAAATTCTACAGAACTTCGTTTTGCTTACAGAACTTATTATAGAATCATTAGAAATGCCAACACAATAATAAATGCAACTGATAGCGCAATTGGCTCTGATACTGATAAGAAAATTGTAAAAGGACAAGCTTTGCTATACCGAGCATTTTGCCACTATCAATTAGTACAGTTATTTGGTAAAAGGTATGTGAATGGTGAAACAAATTCTCAGCTTGGGGTACCTATTATAGTGAGTGTAGGAAATGACAAATTTCCTCGTTCAACGGTTGAAGAAGTGTATACGCAAATTAATAAAGATTTAGATGAAGCTAATGTTTTATTACTTGGCTATACAAAACCAAACAATTCACATTTAGATTTGAAGGTTGCACAAGGTTTAAAAGCAAGAGTAGCTTTAACTCAAGGAAATTGGTCGCTTGCGGCTGAATATGCAAATAAGGCTAGAACCGGGAAGACTTTAATGCCAATTTCTGAATATGCTTTAGGTTTTAATGATTTCAATAATAAAGAATGGATGTGGGGAAGCCATATCAATGAAGTTCAAACCCAATATTTTGGAAATTTTGGGGCTTACATGTCTAGAAACTTTAGTTCAACGGTTATTCGTTCTTGTCCGAAGGCAATTAATAGTAAGCTATACGATATGATTCCTTCTACAGATGTTCGTTCTACCATATTTGATAAAACTGGAAAACATACCACATTAGGACTTCCTTCAAATTTTGCAAAATTTCCTTATACCAGTCAGAAATTTTTAGCGGTAAGTACAGGAGATAGTAGATGCGATGTTCCATATATGCGTGTTGCAGAAATGTATTTAATAGAAGCAGAAGCAAAAGCGAGAATGGGAAATGCGGATGCAGCTAACATACTTTTTGAATTCGAAAAGGCAAGAAATCCTTCATATACATTATCAACAAATTCTGGACAAGCACTAGTTGATGAAATTTTACTTCAAAGAAGAATTGAACTGTGGGGTGAAGGGTTTAGATTTTATGATTTAAAACGAACTAATTCGCCACTTGATAGAACTGGAGCAAATCATGATTTTGGGATTGTAAATGGAGTTATGCAAGTAGCACCATCGGATAAGAGATGGCAATGGCTGATTCCTAGGGCTGAGATAAACGCAAACCCTTTGATTATACAAAATGAATTGTAAATTTTTATAATTATAATAAAGATTAAAAAAGCGAGCTCAAAAAGAGCTCGCTTTTTTTAATGTATTTAACAGAATGTTTCTTAATCGTTAAGTTTAATTCATTAAAAATTTTAAAAATCTACAGATGAATTTTCATATAAAAAAGTATTAACAAGATTTGTAAGTGTAAATTTTATAAGTATGTTTACGGTAAGAAATACTTGGTTATTTTTTAGCTGAAAACACCAATAAAATCAGGGAAAACCAATTGATATTAGCGTGAAAAATAAATACGAGGAAGCCGAAAATCGTGAGAGTAGGCAAAATTTTAAACCCAAAAACCAATGATTAAAAAAACTTTACTTTTAATGGTGCTTTTTGTAGCATGTACAGCAGCAAAAGCTCAAGATTTAATTAACCCATCTTACGGGTTTTCACACAGTAAAACAGCTTACATTACACTAGCAGACGGAACAGAACTTAGCGGAACTATTCGCGATATTGACAGAGAAAAAGGACTAATTGAATTTATTAAGTTACAAGACGCAGCTGGAAAAAAGCACAAACTAAAACCAGAGGATATTAAGTATATGTATTTACCACCTAGTGGACTTGATAATTTGACTAAAAAAATTGATTTTGGTACGGATTTTCAAAAATGGAACGATGATAAACTTAACCAAGAGTACTTAAAGGAAGGTTACGCATACTTTGAAACTGCTGATGTGCAAGTTAAAAAGAAAAAATCAAAATTATTAATGCAACTTTTAAACCCTGCATTCAGTAAAGAGTTTAAAATATATTGTGATCCACATGCAAAAGAAACTACATCTTTAGGAGTTGGAGGTGTTAAATTTATAGGTGGAGATGCTAAATCTTACTATGTTGCTAAAAAAGATGCACCTGCATTTTTATTAAAGAAAAAAGAATACAAAAAAGAGTTTGCAACATTGTGGAGCGGATGTGACAAATTAATCACTGCATCTTCAGCAGATCCAAAATGGACAGACTTATCAAAACACGCTGTTACCTATTCAGAGTGCGCTCAGTAATTATATAAAACAAACAAAAAAACCGGAAGTTTTTAAACTTCCGGTTTTTTTGTTTTAACAACTAATTCTAATTACTTAACAAATTTGTCAATGATTTTATCTGTTTCTGCTTTTGAAGCATCTGGTTTCAAATCAAATAGAAGAGAGTAAAGAGCTTTTCTATCTACTTTAGCCTCTAGGTTTAAGTCTTGGTGTCTGTCAAAAAGAGTTTGCCATTTGTCGCGAACGTTTTTCCAAAGTGCGTTATTTTCTTTCCACCATTTTTGTCCCGCAATACATTTTGAATCAGGAACTTTAGTGTAAACATCAAATCCTTTTTCTTGCGCTAATAACACATCTTTTCCAGCATCATCACGAACTAATTTGTCATTGTCTTGCTCATGATTCCATCCTGTAGAAGTAATTTCGTGAATGTTTCTTCTTTTTAAAACATTATAATCGTTACGTTTTGTCTGTTCTCTTCTAGGAAGCGGTGCATCGGCAACGTTTGCCCAATAATCTTGTCCATCAACATGTACCCAAGTTGAAGATCCTTCATATCTTGGACTATCATCTACTTGATATACTTTTTGAGTCCACTGGCCTTTAACAGCTTTTTTATCTAATTTCTTGTATTTCCAAGAATTTCCTTTATCAAAAGTATATAAGTCTGTGTTTTCATAAAGCCAATCTTGTCTCCAGTGTTTGATAATCATATCAGGACTTACAATAAGTAAATGCTGCATTACAATTTTGTTTGGAGTATCTTCTAATAACTCAACCCATTCTAAAGCAGATTCGTGTTTAGTCTCAGAAGGTTTATAAGTAAGAGAATCTTTTGGGTAAGAGAAAGTTTCTGTGAAATTGAACTTTACCTCATAACAACCACACATCGATTTAATAGATTTTATGTCTTGTTGTTTCTTGTCCTGACTAAATCCAAGACCACATGTTAAAGCCATAACGGCTGACAAAAAAAGGCTTTTTGAAATCATAACTTATTGTTTTGTTTTTAAAATTTTCGCAAATATATAAATTTAATTTAGAACAATTAAAAATAGTTATATATTTGCATCGATTATTAAGACTGAATAAAAATAATGAACTTTAAAATTACTCTTTTTGCTGTTGTGCTTTTTTGTCAAATTTCTGTTTCTCAGAATGTTAAAAAAGATAGTGTGGAAACAAATGAATTATCGGAAGTTAAAGTTACTACTGCAACTAGAACAGAAAGAGTGCTTTCATCTTTGCCTTTGCCAATGACAATTATTACATCTGAAGCAATTATGAAGTCTGGTGTTACAAGATTAAATGAAATTTTAAGTGAACAAACCGGTATTATTTTAATTCCTGACGAAAGCGGTTTTGAAGGAATTCAAATGCAGGGATTGGATGCGGCTTACACCATGATTTTAATTGATGGAGTGCCATTGGTAGGTAGAAGTGCTGGTGTTTTGGACTTATCAAGGGTTTCTGTGGGAAATATAAAGAGAATTGAAATTGTTAAAGGAGCTTCTTCTGCATTGTATGGTTCTGAAGCAATGGGAGGGGTAATAAATGTAATTACAAAAAGACCAAAGAAAGATACGTTTACGGGAAGTCTTTCTTATAGATACGCGACTTTTAACACCAATGATGCTAACACGAATTTGTTGTGGAAGAAGAAGAAGTTCTCAGCCAATCTTTTTGCTAATTTTTATTCTACAGACGGTTATGATTTGGATAAAAGTACGCCTCTAAAAAATGTGGAGCCATTTTATAATTTTACAATCCAGCCCAAGATCTATTATGATTTTTCAGAGAATCTAAAGTTAATTGTAAATAACCGTTTTTATGATATGAAAATGGATAATGTGGCAATTATCGATTCTGAAAACTACAAAGGTGATGCAAAAGAAAAAGAATGGAATTCGCAAATTAAATTTGAGCATAAATGGAGTTCGAAAGTGTATTCTGAATATGAGTTTTACACCACAAATTACAAAAACGATTCCTTTTTAAATGATCAGAATAATGTTCCTTATGAAAGTGCTTATTACAATCAATGGCTAATCCGTCCAGAAATTCGAACAACACTTTCGTTAAAAAATGATAAACTAACAGGTGGATTTGGAGTCAATTATGAGACTTTAGACAGAACTTATTTTGAAAAGCAAGTAAATTTTAATTCGCAATATGTTTACCTGCAATACGATTACAATCCAACTGAGAAATGGAATGTTCTTGCTGGATTTAGATATGATAATCACAGTGAATATGCTTCACAGTTTAGCCCAAAGTTAGCGGTCAACTATAAGGTTAATGAGAATTTTTCTTTAAAATCTTCTGTAGGATATGGATACAAGGCTCCAGATTTTCGTCAATTGTATTTTGACTTTACAAATCCATCGGTTGGATATACAGTTTTGGGATATAATGTTGCAGAAGACCGCTTAAATCAATTGGACGAACAAGGGCAGCTTTTGTCTAGAGTAGATGGAGTAAATTTTGGTGAACCGTTGAAGCCAGAAAGTTCAATAAATGTCAATTTTGGAACTTTTTATAAAAAAAACAAATTAAGACTAGACGTGAATGCGTTCTATAATTCAATAGAGAATTTAATTGATACTCGAGTTGTTGCCCAAAAAACGAATGGACAGAATGTCTTCAGTTATTTTAACATTAGCAAAATCTTTACCTATGGTCTAGAGTTTAATTCAACTTACGATTTTACAAAAGAATTATCGGTATCATTTGGATATCAGTTTTTAACAGCAAAAGACAAATCAGTTCTAGATGATTTCGAAAATTATCAATACGTACGTAACTCAGATTTGCAAACCATTCAAATTAAAAAATCTGATTATTTTGGATTATACAACAGATCTAAACATACGGCCAATGTTAAGTTTGCCTACAATATACCTAAAATAAAAACCGACATCAACTTACGTGTTTTTTACAGAAGTAAATACGGAATGTTTGATACAAACGGGAATCAGATACTTGACAAATATGACACATTTGTCGATGGCTACTTCTTAACAAACCTATCAATTTCAAAATATATCGGAGATAAATTCATGCTTCAAGCAGGAGCCAATAATTTATTTGATTTTACAGATCCTAGCCAAATTAGCAATTTGGCAGGCAGACAGTTTTTTGCGCGAATTCAATATAATTTTTAATCAATATTTATTTAAACCTTTTACAAAATGAAAACAAAATTCTTAAAACTTTCGCTTTTAGCATTATTTATTTTTACAGCATCTTGCAGCAGCGATGATGATAAAAATACAGTAGCACCAGTAGTAACGACAAAAGTTTCTAATGTTTATGCTCCGCAAACAGGAGGACAAGGACAGCCAGTTGGAGGTGAATTTACAAAATTTAGTTTTTCCCAAAATAAAATTGTAAGTGACGATAGTTGGGATATCGCTTTCCGTGGTACATCAGTTATTGTTAATGGAGGAGCAAAAATTAGTGCTACTGATACAGGAGAACCAGAAAGAAAAGGACAAGGTGCAGTAAGTGTTGTTTCAGGTATTTTTGCAAACGTAACAGCTTTTCCAGCATCATCGACTTTTGCTCAGGATGCTAGTGGTGCTTCTGCATTCCCTTCTTCAGGAGATAATGCTTGGTACGATTATAACGGAGCAACTCATGTTATTTCTGCAAAAGCAGGAAGAGTATTTGTTATCAAAACTCATGACGGAAAATATGCAAAAGTAGAATTTTTAAGCTATTACAAAGATGCACCTGCAACACCAGACCCAAATACTGCTGTAGCAAGATATTATACTTTTAATTTTGCTTACCAAGCAAACAGCACTACTACATTCTAATAAGAGTAATAATCTGAATAGTTATTTTTTACAAGGCACTTTTAAATAAAAAACATCAAAAATCTAGTTAATCATTAGCTTTGTTTTTTTTATTTTTTTTTTGATAAGGAGGTTAGAATTTTTCTAACCTCTTTTTTTTGTTCTACTTTCTTGTTAAAATCAAATAGAAACAAAATGTTATTCTATCTTTGCACAAATTTTTTCTGAAGTAAGTTAACCATTATTTAATTGGTTTAATTTTTGAATGCAGTTCTTCATATTTATAATTATTAGGTGAATACAAAATCTTATTTTTTTCAGTCTTTTGCGATCGTTGCGTTAGCGCTGGTTGCTTTTATTGGTTTTAAACAAATCCTTCCAGATAAAATATTTTCTGAGACTAAGTTAGATTCTAAAAATATATTGATAGATAGTATGCTTTTAGAGTCTGTTGCCGACGATTCATTATCGTTAGACAAAGACAGTATTGCAAAAAGTGAACAAGCATTAAATGGGCAGAAAATTGTTTTTGATGAAACAGAAGGAATTGAATTTCCTGCTGAAACATTCGAAAACTATAAAGGATATCAATATCTGATTTCTTTCTATGAGAAATTGTATCAGTTAGAAAAGAATCCACAGAACAAAGTAAGAATCGCTTATTACGGAGATTCTATGACCGATGGAGATTTAATCGTGCAAGACGTTCGTGCCAATTATCAGGAACGTTTTGGAGGAAACGGTGTTGGTTTTGTTCCTATTACTTCAGAATCTGCCGCATCAAGAGGTTCTGTAAAATCAACTTATTCTAAAAACTGGAAAACGCAATCTTACTTAAACGTAAAAAGACCAACGAGCCCTTTTGGAGTTAACGGACATGTGTTTTTTGCCAATGATAGATCCAATTCAACGTGGGTTCAGTACGAAGCTGGGCTTAACAAATTTTCTACTTCTTTAGATAACGCAACATTATTTTATGGACGTTCATCTAAAATGGGGAAAGTGAATTTCATTATAGGAAAAGATACACTTAAGAAAAGTCTTTCTCCAAATAGTTTAGTTAACACGCTAAAAGTTTCATCAGGAAGTTTAAAAGCTTTTAAAGCAAATTTTGTACAGGCAGATTCTATTCCGATTTACGGATTTAATTTTGATAATGGAAGCGGAGTTCATGTTGATAATTTTTCTCAGCGAGGAAATTCAGGACTTCCAATTTCGATGTTTAATGCCGATGTAATGAGAGCTTTTAATAATAGCTTAAGATACGATTTGATCATTCTGCACTACGGAACCAATGTTTTAAATTACGGGACAAAAAATTATTCTTGGTATGAAAAAGGAATGACGAAAACTGTTAATAAAATAAAAGAATCATTTCCAGGTGTTTCTATCTTAATTGTTTCAACAGCTGATAAATCAACAAAATATGAGTTGGAAATGAAAACCGATTCGGCAGTAGTTCCTTTGATGAAAGCACAAAAACATTATGCATTGGAAACACAAGCAGGTTTTGTAAACCTATATACTTTGATGGGAGGAGATGGTTCTATGATAAAATGGGTTGATGAAACTCCAGCTAAAGCCAATAAAGATTATACGCATTTTAACCAACGTGGCGCAAAAGCAATTGGTAATTTGCTGTATGGACAATTAAATAAAGGATACGAAGAATATAAGGAACTCAGACAAAAAAGAGATGCTGAAGGGACTAAGCCAAAACCAGTAAAAAGAGCCAAACCCGATTCCGTTTCAGTAACAAAAGACAGTGTATGATAAATAAATTAATGGTTTTCTTTTGTTGTCTTTTTTTTACAACAAATGAAAAAACTCCAAAAACAGACGTACAGCCAATACCAAAAAACATGATTCAAAAAGTGGATACCGCAGCAATTGATGCGCCTTCTGATGGTAAGATTTATAACGCAAAAGCGATAAGCAATTTTTTTCAGAAACTAGAAAAAAATGAAGGTGAGAAAAACCAAAAAATCAATATTGTACATATTGGAGATTCGCATATTCAAAGTGATTTGATGACAAATGAAGTCAGAAAAAAACTGCAGCAGCAATTTGGCAATGCAGGACGCGGTTTGGTTTTTCCGTATCAATTAGCTAGAACAAACGGATCTTATAACGAACGTTTCAAATCGAACAGAACTTGGGAAAGCTATAGAAATATTTACCCAGTAAAGCAATGCCCGATTGGATTAAGCGGTATTGGACTTTGGAGAGATTCAGGCGGATTTGTAATGGAGATGAACATAAAAGATCCAGCGTACAAATTCAATACAATAAAAATTATTACGCCTCAGAATCAGAATATGTTCGATTTGGCTACTTCTTCTAAAATCAATTCTATTCAGACAACAGAACGAAGAGTCATTACGCATAAAATTAAAAAAGGTGAAGTTCTTGGAAGCATTGCAGATAAATATAATGTTTCTGTTGCCGAAATTAAAAGAGATAATCGTTTAAAGTCGAATAATATCCGAGCAGGACGAACTCTGAAAATTTCTACTAACGAAACAAGGGCAAAGACCATTTCAATGTCTGAATTTGTTCCGTTGGCAATAGAGTCAGATTCTTTCTCACATTATTATAATTCTGAAAATGCGTTAAGCCGAATTTTCCTGATTCCAAATAAGGAGGCAAAAGATTACGAGTTAAACGGAATTGTTTTAGAAAAAGATGCTCCAGGAGTTATTTATAGCAGTATTGGAGTAAATGGAGCTAAATATTCAGATTACAATAAATATCCGTTGTTTTTTGAACAATTGAAAGCATTGCACCCAGATCTGCTTGTTTTCTCACTAGGAACAAATGAAAGCTATGACCATTTGGATTCTGATAATTATATTAAAGAATTAAGAGAGTTTATAAGTAATATAAGAGCACAAAAGATAGACGCTCCTATAATTGTAATGACACCTCCGCCATCATTGCTGAGAAGAAAACCAAATACTTACATTGATCATTATGCGAGACAAATTATTGATATTGCACAAAAAGAAGGTTTTGCAGTTTGGGATTTGTACGACGAGTTTGGTGGCATGAGTGGAATCAGACAATTAAAAGTACAAGGATTAATTGGGCCAGATTGGGTTCATTATTCAAAAAAAGGATACGAGAAACAAGGAAACCTGTTTGCTCAAGCGTTTTTAAGATCATACGATAATTTTAAATTAAAGAAGTAAGTTGACAACAATAGATAGCATTAATAATTGGTTTATTCAAAACTTTGGTGCAATTACAATAGAACAAGTTAAAAGTTGGTTTGTTTACAATGAAGACGAAAAACTTTTATTCAATACCGGTTTATTCTTAGGTTTATTTCTGGTTTTCTATTTTGTGTATGGTTTTTTACGCAAAACATTTTATTTGAGATTAACGTATGTTATTCTCTTCTCATTATTCTTTTATTATAAATCAAGCGGAATTTACTTCTTGCTTTTGTTGCTTTCATCGGTTGTAGATTATGGTTTGAGCCAGATTATTTATAGAGAAAGCAGAGACAGCGTTAAGAAATTTTACTTGGTGATAAGTGTCATTTTGAATTTGGCACTTTTGGGCTATTTCAAATACATGAACTTTTTGATTGTAACCTACAACGATATGTTTCATGGCAACTTTGCGCTTCATAATGTTTTCCTTCCTGTTGGAATTTCGTTTTACACGTTCCAATCGATGAGTTATATTATTGAGATTTATAGAGAAGAAATTAAACCGACAAAAAATTACATCGAATATTTATTCTTCGTATCATTCTTCCCTCAATTAGTTGCGGGGCCAATTGTACGCGCAAAAGATTTCTTGCCTCAGATTTACCAAAAATTAAATTTGACAAAACAAGATGTAAACAATGCTTTGTTTTTGATTATTGGAGGTTTAATCAAGAAAACCGTAATCTCAAATTATATCTCAGTAAACTTTGTCGATCGTGTTTTTGATACGCCAATGAGTTATACTTCGTTTGAAAACTTAATGGCTTCGTACGGATATGCAATTCAGATTTATTGTGATTTCTCAGGATATTCAGATATGGCAATTGGTATTGCATTATTGCTTGGATTTAAACTACCGGTCAACTTTAGAACACCATATAAATCAACTTCGATTACCGATTTCTGGAGAAGATGGCATATTTCGCTTTCGACTTGGTTAAAAGACTTTTTATACATTTCGATTGGAGGAAATAGAGAAGGCTCTTTCGCAGGATATTTATTCCCAAGTTTATTTTTCTTCGGATTATTGCTTTGGGGAATGTCTTGTTATAATGAAAGTATAATTCCGCTTGTTATTGCAGGAGTAAGTATTTTAATTTTCGCTTTGTCATTTTTACTTTCAAGCAAAATAAAACAAACTTTAGTAACCAATTTTAACTTGTTTACCACAATGCTTTTAGGAGGTTTGTGGCATGGAGCAGGAGCGCAATTTATTGTTTGGGGAGCACTTCACGGATTAGCATTAGCAGTTCATAAAATATTCATGGAATTTTTTCCTTCGAAGAAAGATAAAACCCCGAATTTCTTATGGAGATTTTTCTCAATCGTAATCACATTCCATTTTGTGGTTTTTTGTTGGATTTTCTTCCGCGCAAGAGATTTTGAAACAGCATTACAAGTAATTAATAATATCGGACAATTAACATTCGAACCAGAACTTTGGAAAACAATTGTTCTTGGATATAAAAATGTATTCGGATTAATGCTGTTCGGTTACGTTTGGCATTTCTTGCCAGAATCGTTCACAAACGGAATGAAATCTATTTTTGATAAAACACCGTTATTAATAAAAGCGATAATTTTAGGATTCGTATATTGGATAGTTTATGCAACAGCGGTTGCTGGTTCGCAACCTTTCATATATTTCCAATTCTAAAATAAAGGTTCAAAGGAACAAAGTTACAAAGGCGCAGAGGTTTTTCTTCTTGCGCCTTTTTCTTTTGCCACAAAAACACTAAGACGCAAAAAAAAATCTCTCGCAGATTTAGCTGATTTTGCAGATTATTTTTATTTTAAGAATAGAGAATCTGTTTTGATCTGCTAAATCTGCGAGAGAAAAATAACTCGAGAAATTAGTGTAATTCGTGGCAAAGAAAAAACTTTGAGACTTTGTTACTTTGCAACTTTGAACCTTAAAAAATAAATTGCCTGAAATATCTAATTAGATTATCTTTGCACTTCAAATAAACAAAAAGATATGTTTGATAATTTAAGTGATAAGTTAGATAAAGCGTTCCATATATTAAAAGGACACGGTAAAATTACAGAAGTAAACGTTGCCGATACCTTAAAAGAAGTTCGTCGTGCCTTACTTGATGCCGACGTTAACTTTAAAATTGCTAAAGATTTTACGGCAAGAGTAAAAGACAAAGCAATTGGACAGGACGTATTGACAACCTTACAGCCAGGACAATTATTAGTAAAACTGGTAAAAGATGAGTTGACAGAATTAATGGGTGGAGATGTTGCTGGTGTAAACTTATCAGGAAATCCAACTGTAATTTTGATGTCAGGACTTCAAGGTTCTGGTAAAACTACTTTCTCAGGAAAATTAGCTAACTTCTTAAAAACAAAGAAAAACAAGAAACCACTTCTTGTAGCGTGTGATATCTATCGTCCAGCGGCGATCAATCAGTTGCATGTTGTTGGAGACCAAATAGGTGTTGAGGTTTACTCAGAACCAGAGAATAAAAATCCTGTAGAAATTGCTCAAAATGCAATTAAACATGCTAAAGCAAACGGATTCAATGTTGTTATCGTCGATACAGCTGGACGTTTAGCAGTAGATCAGGAAATGATGGACGAAATTGCACGTGTACACAAAGCAATTCAGCCACAAGAAACATTGTTCGTTGTAGATTCTATGACAGGACAAGATGCTGTAAATACAGCAAAAGCTTTCAACGATATCTTAAATTTTGATGGAGTTATTTTAACGAAATTAGATGGTGATACTCGTGGTGGAGCTGCACTTTCAATCAAATCGATTGTAAACAAACCAATTAAATTTGTTGGTACTGGAGAGAAAATGGAAGCAATTGATGTTTTCTATCCAGAACGTATGGCTGAGCGTATCTTAGGAATGGGAGACGTTGTGTCTCTTGTTGAAAGAGCTCAAGAACAATTTGACGAAGAAGAAGCAAGAAAACTTCAAAAGAAAATCGCTAAAAACGAATTCGGTTTTGACGATTTCTTAACGCAGATTCAGCAAGTAAAGAAAATGGGTAATATGAAAGACTTGGTTGGAATGATACCAGGAGCTTCAAAAGCCATGAAAGATGTAGAAATCGAAGACGATGCCTTCAAACATATCGAAGCAATCATTTATTCGATGACACCTGGAGAAAGAAGCAAACCAGCGATTATCGACGTAAAAAGAAAAGCCAGAATCGCAAAAGGTTCGGGAACTAAAGTCGAGCAGGTAAATCAGCTGATGAAACAGTTTGACCAAATGAGCAAGATGATGAAGATGATGCAAGGTCCAGGCGGAAAAAATCTGATGAAAATGATGGGAGGTATGAAAGGGATGCCGGGAGGAATGCCGAGATAATAAAATTTAAAGTTTCAAGTTTCAGGTTTCAAGTTATGAGACTGAAATTTGAAACTTTTTTAATTACATAAAAAATGAAGTTTCGTAACTTGAAACTTTAAACCTGAAACAAAAATAAACAACACACAATGCAGCTACTAGACGGTAAAAAAACATCTAACGACATTAAAAACGAAATTGCAGCCGAAGTTCAATCTATAAAAGCAGCTGGAGGAAAAGTGCCTCATTTAGCAGCAGTTTTAGTGGGTAACAACGGAGCAAGTTTAACTTACGTGGGAAGTAAAGTGAAATCATGCCAAGAAATTGGTTTCGATTCAACTTTAGTTGCTTTGCCAGAAACGATTACCGAAGATGAATTATTGGCTAAAATTAAAGAATTGAACGAAGATGATAATCTAGACGGATACATCGTTCAACTGCCGTTGCCAAAACATATCGATGAGCAAAAAATTCTATTAGCAATCGATCCAGATAAAGATGTTGACGGATTTCACCCAACGAACTTTGGTAGAATGGCTTTGGAAATGGAAAGCTTTATCCCAGCAACACCATTCGGAATTATGGAACTGTTAGAGCGTTATAAAGTTGAAACTTCAGGAAAACATACCGTTGTAATTGGTAGAAGCCACATCGTAGGACGTCCGATGAGTATCTTAATGAGCCGTAAAGGAAATCCTGGAGATTCAACAGTTACATTAACGCACAGCCGTACTAAAGACTTAGCAGAATTCACTAAAAATGCAGATATCATTATCACAGCTTTAGGAGTTCCAGAATTCTTAAAAGCAGATATGGTAAAAGAAGGAGTAACAGTTATCGACGTTGGAATTACACGCGTAGATGACGCTTCAAATCCAAAAGGATATGTTATCAAAGGTGACGTTGATTTTGACGAAGTAAGCAAAAAAGCATCGTTCATTACGCCAGTTCCAGGTGGAGTAGGACCAATGACAATTGCAATGTTACTTAAAAACACACTTTTAGCTAGAAAAATGAGAAGCGCAAGAAATCAATAATTTCTTTCTGAATAATATTCAAAACCCGTTCAAACGAACGGGTTTTGTTGTTTTTAATATATAATTAATAATTTAAAGTTTTGGTTCTTAAAAATAAAGGATACTTTTGCAGCACTTAAAAAAAATAACACTTCTCCAAATGGACGATTATTATTATTCGTTAGTATTAAATTAAGCAGCTTTTGAAATTTCAAAATGCTGCGTTAAAAACCTGTATTTTGAAATGAAAGCCTTTTACACAAACAACAACGGATTGGTAGAAATCCAAAAATGGACTTCAAATTGCTGGATTCACATCGAATCTCCAACAGAATCAGATAAAAATTACTTGCTGGAAGAACTTCAGGTTCCCGAAGCTTTTTACAATGATATTGAGGATATAGACGAACGACCTCGTATCGAAATCGAAGACGGCTGGACTTTGATTATTATGCGTATTCCTATTAAAAGTGGCGATGTCAAAATTCCTTTTCATACTGTACCGCTTGGAATTATTTTTAAAGACGATATCTGTGTTACCATCAGTTTTTATAAAACAGAAATAATTAAAGATTTTGTTGCTTATTCACAGCGCAAAAGCATCGAAATAGAAGATAATTTCAATTTGGTTTTAAGATTGCTTTTATCATCAAGCGTTTGGTATTTAAAATACTTGAAACAAATCAATCATAAAATAAAACTGGCAGAAGATAATTTAGAAAAATCAATCAAAAATGAAGAATTGCAAGCTTTGCTTCAAATCGAAAAATGTTTTGTATTCTTCATTACTTCTCTAAAAGCAAATGACGTTTTATTTCAAAGAATCAAAAACTTAAAAGCCCACAAAGCTAGTTACGATCCAGAATTATTGGAAGATGTCGAAATCGAATTAAATCAGGCGCAAGACACTGCCAATATTTACAACAACATCTTAACAGGAATGATGGATGCTTATGCTTCGGTAATTTCAAACAATATGAATAATATCATGAAGCAAATGACGTCAATTTCAATCATTCTTATGATTCCAACCCTAATTGCCAGTTTGTACGGAATGAATGTCCCAAACGGATTAGAAGAAAGCAAATACGGAATCTGGATCTTACTTTTAGTCTCCATAATTCTATCTACTTTTGGAGTCTTTTTATTCAAACGCAGAAGATGGTTCTAAAACTTTAAATAATATATAAAGCCTATTCGTTAAGAATGGGCTTTTTTGTTTTTATAATTTGGGCGTGACCGTGTTTGCAAAAAGGCGCTTCCAAACTTTGTGCATATTTGCGCCTTTTTGCAAACACGGTCGGGCTATCCGCGCTACTTCGGTAGCTAGCTTCTATCCCTCACGCAATCACGTGTAGCAAGAACGTTTTTTTTCGACTAATTACTATCATAAATATTTTTTGCTTTTTTATTTGCCATTCCAAAATAAATAATAACTTTGTAGTGCAAAGTACTTTAATTATGAATCAAAAGCACCAAGAAGATTTAGCACATATTCGCTCCATGATGGAGCGTTCTTCCAGATTTATATCATTAAGCGGACTTTCAGGAGTTTTCGCGGGTCTTTCGGCTTTAATTGGTGGAATCTATATTTACCAGCTTTTTAAAGCAAATGGAATGGATTATCTGAATGATGAGCACAGATTATATTCAGCAAATCTGGTATCAGAGCTTTTCTGGATCGGAATCATAATTTTGGTTTGCGCATTTGCATTCGGAATCTTTTTCACTATTAGAAAAAGCCGAAAATACAATTTGCCAATCTGGACATCTGCAACAAAAAAAATGCTATTCAACTTAACAGTACCTTTGTTTGCAGGAGGTGTGTTTTGTCTGGCAATGATGTATCACGGTTACTTCGGATTGGTTGCGCCATCGACTTTGCTTTTTTATGGTTTAGCGCTTATTAATGCAGAAAAATATACTTTTTCTGATGTAAAATATTTAGGTTTCTGCGAACTTTGTTTGGGATTAATTGCTCTTTTCTATATAGGATATGGATTGCTGTTCTGGATTCTCGGATTCGGAATCCTGCATATCTTATACGGATTGGTAATGTTCAAAAAATACAAATAATTGAATGGGAATTATTGATAAACTAAATAAAGATTTCGAAAGCCGTGTCAGATTGGGTATTATGTCCGTTCTGATGGTTAACGACTGGGTAGATTTTACCGAGATGAAAACGCTTTTGAATATCACAGATGGTAATTTAGCAAGTCATTCTTCTGCATTAGAGAAATCTGAATATATCGAGATTAAGAAAGAATTTGTGGGTAAAAAGCCAAAAACATCTTATCAGGTAACACCGCTTGGCCGCGCGGCGTTTAAAGAGCACCTTTCTTACCTCGAAAAATTAATGAAATCTTAGAAACTAAAATTTTTTATCTAAAAACTTTGAATTGCAAAGTACTTTTAAAAATTAAAATCATGAAAAAACATCAAATTATCTTCGCATGTACAGCAGTTTTTATTCTGCTTTTTTACAACGAATCTGTTGGAATCAATATTTCTATTTTTGGCGTTTTGCTAACGCTTTTAATTAGTTATTTCTTTCAAGAAAAGTTAGTAGACAGATCACATCTTATTTTGGTAATGACTTCTATTTTGTCATGTTTTGCCTTTGCTTGGTATGGAGATGCAGCATCGTTTTTTGCCTTAGCATTATCAATTTTGTTTTTACAGTTTAAAACGCAAGACGGCGAACTCAAAACGATACAAATCTTTCCATTAATAATCTTAAACGGATTTGCTTCGATAGGGCGAATCTTTATCTTCAAACAATGGCTTCCAGAAAGAAAAATTCATAACGATTTTGCTAAAAAATTAGTGGCGTTTGTTGTTATTCCAGTCATTTTTCTTGGATTGTTTTTTATCGTTTACTCTTTCGGAAGCGATCATTTTTCTTCATTATTTACAGATTATGAGTTAGATATCAATCTACCGCAATTAATTGCAATGTGCATTTTAGGATTTTATATTTCTTTCAGTTTTTGGAATTACTGGGTTCCAGATGCTTGTTACGAATTCAATCCAAAGCTGAATAATGAATTCAGTAATATCTCTGAAGTAAAAAGCCAAAGTACATTTTCTTTTCTTGATTTAGACTTCGAAAGAAAAAGTGGAGAAATCACATTATTTCTCTTGAATATTATGCTTTTAGTTTTTATTGGAACTTACAACTACGAACAATTTTTTGAAGTTGTAGAAAAAACAAACTTAAGCGCCGACACACACGAACGTGTAAATGCTGTGATTTTTTCAATTTTAATGGCAGTTGGTGTAATCCTATTTTACTTTAAAGGCGGATTCAATTTTGATGAAAAAGCTAAAACTTTAAAGAATCTAGCAAAAGTTTGGCTTGCGCTAAATGTCATTTTAATTGTAAGCGCCATGATTAAGAATACAGAATATGTTTCTTTTTATGGTTTAACATACAAACGACTTGGAGTTTATGCTTTTTTAATCTTAGCTATAATTGGATTGGTAGTTTCACTTCAGAAAATCAGAAAACAAAAAACGAATGCGTATCTTTTCAATCAGATGGTTTGGTATTTCTACGGAACAATTCTTTTGTGCAGTTACATCAATTGGGGAAGTTTGGTAACTAATTATAATATCTCTGTAAACAAAGGAGTGGAGCCCGTATTTTTAAGCAGTTTGAATTTTAATGATGATATCCGTCGCGAATATTTGAAAAAAAATAATTTAGACGGAAAATATGCTGAAGCAGTACGAGAAGAATTGATTTCGAATTATCAAAACTCAAGTTTCTTGTCAAAAGCTTTATATTATGAGTTTTTGGATAAAAAGAAATAAAATGAGAAATCCCATTCAAACGAATGGGATTTCTTTATTTATTATCACCTCTTTTTTTAAATCGAGGATCATGTTTTGATATAAATGTTTTTCTTCTAGTTGGAGTTGCACTTGAAGCCGAATTTTCAGCTTTAGGGAAACTCGCTTCTTCAGTTTTACTAGAAGGCTCAATTAACTGATTCAGCTCTTTTATTTCGGCATCAGTTAAATCTCTGTATCTTCCAACTGGAACATCCAATGAAATATTGATAATTCTAATACGTTTTAAGGCCGTAACTTCATAACCTAAGTATTCAGACATTCTTCTAATCTGACGGTTTAATCCTTGAGTTAAAATGATCTTGAAAGTGTATTTACTAATTTGTTCTACTTTACATTTTTTAGTAATAGTATCCAAAATCGGCACACCATTTCCCATGCGCTGAATAAAACGTTCGGTGATTGGTTTGTTTACCGTAACCGTATATTCTTTTTCGTGGTTGTTTCTAGCACGAAGAATCTTATTTACGATATCGCCGTCATTGGTCATAAAAATTAATCCTTCACTGGCTTTATCCAATCTTCCAATTGGGAAAATACGTTTTGGGTAATTAATATAATCAACAATATTGTTTTTGACTTCAAGATTAGTTGTACACTCAATTCCGACAGGTTTATTGAAAGCCAGATAAACCATTTTTTCGTTTTTCTCTACGATTAATTTACCATTAATACGTATTTCATCATCTGGAGAAACTTTTGTCCCCATTTCAGCCACAGCGCCATTTATTGTTACGCGTCCCTCTTCAATTAATTTATCAGCTTCACGACGAGAGCAATAACCCGTTTCACCAATAAATTTATTAAGACGTTTTAAATTTTCTTCCATACTGCAAAAGTAGACAAAAGTTTAGACATCTTGGAATTTTAGATTTCAGACTTTAGACTTTAGATTTTAGATTTTGAAAAAAAACTTTGTTGCTTTGAGCCTTTTTACGAATCATGAAAAATCGAGCTATCTTCTGGAGTTTCTTTTCTTTCAAACATTCCATAATCACGAATTACAGTTGCAATTCGTAAATGATAATCTTTAAAAACTTCATTACGGCCTTTTGCCTGTGCAGCACGATGCATTTCAAGATTTCTCCATTGCTGAATACTTTCTTCATCTTTCCAAAAAGATAAAGACAAAATTTTTCCTGGATCAGCTAGACTCTGAAATCTTTCTATCGAAATAAAACCATCAATGTGACTTAATTCGGGTTTTAAATTTGCAGCGATATCTAAATATTCTTCTTTCTTTCCCTCGTTGGGAATGACTTCAAAAATTACAGCAATCATTTTAATTTTAGATTTTAGATTAAAAAAGCTTAGAGTCTTAGCGTCTTATCGGCTCAGAAACTTCAGAAAACAGAAACTCAATCACTTTATCATACAATTCATCATCATGCATTCCGTGACCTAAACCACTGGTTTCAATAAATTGACTATTTTTCCAGCCTTGAGCTATTTTTTTTCCTTCTGCAAAAGCAACAATTTTGTCTGCAGTATCATGCGCAATAAAACCAGGAATTGTAATTTTTGATGCAAATTTTTGTCCTGAAAAATCTTCCAGCTTAAAGTTGAAGCGATTTATGAATTTGCTTTCCAAAAGAGGCAACATTTTTTTATTTAGACTAAGCATCGAAATATAATTATCAATCAGAGTTTTTAGCTCAGAGGGAGCGCCAAGAATAACCATTTTATTGATACTTGTATTCGGAAATAAATATTGATGATACACACAGGCAGCACC
Organism: Flavobacterium sp. UW10123; assembly: GCF_040538975.1. Taxonomy (NCBI): domain Bacteria; kingdom Pseudomonadati; phylum Bacteroidota; class Flavobacteriia; order Flavobacteriales; family Flavobacteriaceae; genus Flavobacterium; species Flavobacterium sp. UW10123. The sequence goes on along the minus strand of NZ_JBEWQE010000010.1, from coordinate 197,167 downwards.
TCCAATTGAATGTCCGATAATAATTTCGGGCTGATATTTTTCTACTGCTTTATTGATGAATTCGGCATAAAGCGGCACATTAAATTCTTTTCCGCTGCTTTGTCCGTGAGCAGGTGCATCAAGAGCGATAATAGTACTTCCAGATTTTTGAAGGTGAGGTAATGTTTTTTTCCAGCGGGCGGCATTACTTTCCCATCCGTGAACTAAAAGAATTTTAGTTTCATTTCCTTTCCAAATGTAAGTTTGGAAATGATGTTCATTATGATGAAATATTTCTGTTTCTGTATGTCGCAAAACTTTTGGAAGTTTTTCCTTTTTTAATCGGCCAATTCGAGGTTGGCTGAAAAGTGCATACGAAAGTTCTGTAGCTTTTTGTGGACGCACATAACTCAAAAAGTTAATATAAGATCCAACCGATTTTAATGTGATGAAACGAATTCCTTTTTTAATTCCCAAAACTTAAATTTTATTTTAGTAAAGGTAAAAAATGTTTTGCCACAGATTAAAAAGATTTTATTCAGCATAAGAATAATTTAATCTGTGTTAATCTTTTTAATCTGTGGCAAAAAAATAAGTACAAAAAAAAGTCCCGATTTAATCGGGACTTGATATTTAGAATTTTGCGAACAATTGTTCCATTTTTTCTTTTTCTTCTTCAGCTAATTGAGTATCAACTAAGATTCTTCCAGAGTGCTCATCAGTGATGATTTTCTTTCTTGAAGCAATTTCTACCTGAGTTTGAGGTGGAATTGTGAAGAAAGATCCAGCAGAAGCTCCTCTTTCGATAGAAACTACAGCCAATCCATTACGAACACTGCTTCTGATTCTGTTGTAAGCCGCTAATAATCTGTCTTCGATTTGTGCAGCATATTCAGCAGATTTCTCAGTCAAAAAAGTCTCTTCTTTCTGAGTTTCAGCCATAATAGCATCTAATTCAGATTTTTTATGTTTTAAATGAGAGCTTTTAGCATCAAGTTTTTCTTTTAAGTTAGAAATAACTTCTTTTTTGTGCTCGATAGAAGCTTTCATTTCTTTGATTTGCTTTTCAGCCAATTGAATTTCTAATTCTTGAAACTCAACCTCTTTTGTCAAAGAATTAAATTCTCTGTTGTTACGTACTGATTCTTGTTGTTTTGTGTACTTCTTGATAACCTCTTTATGCTCCTCAATAGCAATTTTCTTTGCTTTGATTTGCTCCTCAATCACTTCAAGTTCACCTTTCAGTTTCTCTGAACGAGTGCTCAAACCTGCAACTTCATCTTCTAAATCTTCAACCTCTAAAGGAAGTTCTCCTCTAACGTTTCTGATTTCGTCAATTCTAGAGTCAATAAGCTGTAAATCGTATATTGCTCTTAACTTGTCCTCAACACTTAATTCTTTCGTATTCGTCATATTTTATAAGTACTTAACTGGATTTGTATTTTCTTCCGATAAAATGATTGCAAAATTAAGAATTTTTTTTCGAAGATAATCAACAATATAATTTTTTGTATAGCGTTCGCTCTCAAAATGACCAATATCTGCCAAAAGTAACTTGTTTTCAGCTTCATAAAACTGGTGATACTTCAAATCGGCAGTCAAAAATGCATCAGCTCCGGCACTTATTGCGTTTCTAATTGCAAAACTTCCAGAACCTCCTAAAACAGCAACTTTTTTTATTTTTTTGTCTAAAAAAGCAGAATGACGAATTCCGTCGGCAATCATTTTTTCCTTTACGAAATGAAGAAAATCTGTCTCATCCATTTCAGTTTCAAATTCGCCAACCATTCCTAAACCAATATTTTGGTGTGAATTTTCAAGATTATAAATTTCATAAGCGACTTCTTCATAAATATGATTGGCAAAAAGTGTTTTTAGAATGCGGGATTGTAAATGTTTTTCAAAAGTAACTTCAATCTTTATTTCTTGAGTTTCGGTTAACTCATGGCGTTCGCCAATAACCGGATTGCTTTCAGAATTTCCTTTGTAAGTTCCAGTTCCTTCAGAATTAAAACTGCAGTTGTCGTAATTTCCAATTGTTCCAGCGCCAGCTTCAAATAAAGCATTTCTAACTTTATCGGCATTATCTGGAACAGTGTAAGTAACTAGTTTTTGAATGAAATTATTTTTAGGAACTAAAATTTTAGTGTTTGTTAATCCTAAAGCGTCGCAGAAAATCTTGTTTACGCCTTGCGAATGATTATCCAACGCTGTATGGACGGCAAAAATGGCAATATCATTTTTGATAGCTTTCAAGATTGCTCGCTCTACATAATTTTTGCCCGTAATTTTTTTGATTCCAGAAAATAAGATAGGGTGGAAACAAACGACTAAGTTGCAGTTTTTTGCAATAGATTCATCAATTACATTTTCCAAGGCATCGTGGCAGACTAAAACACCCGAACATTCAGTTTCTGAGTTCCCGACCAAAAGGCCAACATTGTCAAAATCTTCGGCGTAAGCCAAAGGAGCCATTTCTTCAAGAACAGATATAATATTTTTGATTTTCATTTTAAGTTTTTTCCAATTTTTTGTTGATAACAGCTAGTTATACTAATGGTAATAATAGTTGATACTAAAAGTACAAATTTAGTACATTTGTAATATAAAATTTATAAGTTATGACAACTATAAAAATTGACGAACACACGAAGACGGGAAAAGCATTTATGGAAATGTTCGAAGCTTTTTTTAAAGGTCTTGATGGTATTGAGATTATTGAAACAGATAGTTATGGACAGGTTAATGAGGAGCCAAGTGTTTATAGTGCCGAATTTGTTGAAAAAGTTAAAAAAGCAGAAGAGAATATTAAACAAGGAAAAACGACAAGATTAAATCCAGATGATATATGGGGAAGTATTTTGTAGAATTTGACGATATTGCTCGTAAAGATTTGAAAAATCACTATAAATCTGGAAATAAAGCTACCATAAAAAAGATTGAAAAAATACTTCTAGAACTAACTGAAACCCCTTTTTTGGGAGAAGGACAACCAGAAGAGTTGAAGTATAGTCTTAATGGATATTGGTCTAGAAGAATTAATCAAAAAGATAGAATGATTTATCGGGTAGAAGAAGATATCGTAACCGTTATTATAGTTTCCGCAATGGGTCATTATTCAGATAAATAACTTTATGAACTTACTTCGAAAAATACTTTTCCCATTTGCCATTTTATATGGATTTATCACTTCAATCCGCAATTTTCTTTTTGATAAAGGAGTTTTAAAATCAACGTCATTTGATCTTCCAGTTATTGCTGTTGGAAATTTGAGCGTTGGAGGAACTGGCAAAACTCCGCAGATAGAATATTTGATTCGATTATTATCTGATAAATATAAAGTAGCGACTTTAAGCCGTGGTTATAAAAGAAAATCGGAAGGTTTTGTTTTGGCCGATGAAAATGCGAATGCTGAAATTCTGGGAGATGAACCATTTCAATTTTATCAAAAATTTCCAAATGTAATGGTGGCCGTAGATGCCAATCGTACAAATGGAATAACGCAATTACTTTCGCAAAATGAAAAACCTGAAATCATTCTGTTAGATGATGCTTATCAGCACCGAAAAGTTAAAGCTGGATTTTATATTTTGCTGACTTCTTATGGAGATTTATACTCAGATGATTTTATGCTGCCAACAGGAAATTTGAGAGAAAGTAGGAGCGGAGCAGAAAGAGCCAGTATAGTGGTTGTTACAAAATGCCCTAAAATTTTAAGTGAAGAAGAGCAAGCTGAGATTAGATTAAAGTTGAAGTTGAAAAGCAGTCAGCAAGTCTTTTTTACTTTTATAGATTATGATATGGTCATTTATGGTAAAAATGAAAAAATTGCCGTTAGCGAAATCAAATCGGAACCAAAATTACTGCTGGCTGGAATTGCAAAACCCAAACCGTTTTTTGATTATTTAAAGAATGAAAGTGACGAATGTCTCACTTTTCCGGATCATCATCATTTTTCTGATGCAGATTTAGATACCATTCGAAATAAAGCAAACGGAAGAAAAATAATTACAACCGAGAAAGATTACGTGCGATTAAAAGACTCTGAATTGGTTGATCAATTATATTATTTGCCAATAAAAAGCTCATTCATTAACCATCAGCAAGACTTCGATACTACAATTTTAGAGTATGTAAAAGAAAACTTAGAACCTTAGTGTCTTAGCATCTCAGAAACTTAGCTAATTAAAAAATTTAGCAATAGTACTGTAGAAATCATCTGGGACGAATGGTTTTGTAATTACATCATCCATTCCGTAAGAAAGAAGCATGTCTCGGTTTTCGTCAAGCGAAATTGCTGTCAATGCTATAATAGGAGTAGTTTTATCAAATTCCCGAATCAATTTAGTAGCTGTAGTTCCGTTAATACCAGGAAGGTGGACATCCATTAAAATCATATCGAAGCGTTTGATTTTTAAAAGCTCTACTGCATCTTCTCCATTGTCAACAATCTCACAGGTTATGTTTTTGTTTTCTAACATTTTGCGAGTGATCATTTGATTGATTTTGTTGTCCTCAATCAATAAAATAGATTTGTTTTTCAATTGTTTGTCGTTATATGGTTTTACTTCTTCAATTACTTCCAATGGTTCGTTGTTGACTTTGAAATTTAGCTTAAAAGTAAAAGTAGAACCTTTACCAACTTCACTTTTTAATTTTATTTCGCCTCCTAAAAGTTCGATTAATTTTTTTACAATAGTAAGACCAAGACCTGTTCCTCCATATTTTCTGTTTACCTCGATAGAACCTTGAGAGAAGCTTTCAAAAACAGACTGAAGTTTGTCTTCGGGAATTCCGATTCCAGTATCGACGATTTCAAAATAAATTGTTGCATCTTCTCCTTCCTGAGAATACAGCTTTGCAATAACGTTTACATGTCCGTTTTGAGTAAATTTTAAAGCATTGTTGATTAAGTTAAGAATGATCTGAGATAGTTTCGTCGGATCTCCAATTAAGTTATCAGGAATCGCTTTGTCTATTTCTAAATTAAAGTAGTTTTTGTTGGCTGTAGCCAGTTCTTTTAATGAGCTTTGAATATTAAAAAGTAATTCTTTCAAATTAAAGCTGATATTTTCAACTTCAACTTTAGTTGAATCAATTTTATTAATTTCTAAAATTTCATTGATAAAAGTGGTTAAGTAGTTTCCAGAGAATTTTAAAGATTCTAAGTATTTCAACTGTTTTTTCTTTGGTTTATCTTCTAGTAGAATATGGGTAATACCGTTAATAGCATTCAACGGTGTCCGCAGTTCATGGCTTACAGTTGACAAAAACTCAGATCGAGCCTTTGAGGCTTTTTCTGCTTTGTTTTTGGCTAAAATTAATTCTTTGTTTTTTTCGCGAAGCAGTAAATTGTTTTGGTTTCGTATAATGTTGTTTTTGTACAAAGCCAAACTCAAAAGTGATAAAATAGAAATTAAGGCAATCGCTAAAATGCTGACTAGCTTAGAATAGCGATAGGTTTTCAGCTGGAATTTTTCTTCGCTTTCTTTTTTAATGGTATTGTTTAAAGATTGATTTTTTTTGAACTTTTCATATTCATCCAAATCAATTTTGGCATTTTTTAGTTTTAAAAGATAATTTTCTATCTGATAATGTTCATCTAGATAAGAATACGCCAAATCATAATTTTTATTCTGTTTATAATATTGGCTTATCGCTAAAACAATTTTTGATTTTTTTGGAAGATCATTAATTTTAGAATTATAATCTAATGCTTTGTCAAAGTATATAATAGCCGAATCATTTCTTTTGAGCTTTCCTTCAATTAAGCCAAGCTGGTAGTATGCATCAACTTTTGTTTTAATAATTGCGTTATTATCTGGTTTTTTAGTAATTGTTTTAAAAGTTTTTGCTGCTAATTTAAGATCGTTATTAGTCTTAAATGCCAAAGCCTTTTGATAATTTAATACTTCTGCATTGTCTTTGATATCCAGCTGTTTTAATAAATCTTGAGCTTTTGTATAATAAACTTTAGCTGTTTTATAATCTCCTTTAGCCGTGTTAGTCACGCCAATATAATGCAAGGCCAGAACTTTTGTGCAGCTGGGTTTTAAGGTGTCAAATAAAGAAACTGTTTTGTGGAAATTTTTTAAAGCATCTTCAAATTTTCTCTGGTTATAATAGATTTTACCAAGCTTAAAAGTCTGATTAGCCAGATTCTCTTTTTTGCCATTTTCTTCACAAAAATTAATTGATTTTTCTGTGTAAAAAATTGCCTGATTGTACTTTTTATTGTTCAGATTAGAATTGGCTAGCTTGTTATAATAGGTCACGCTATCCGTATTCTTTTTAGCTTGAGAATACAAAAACGAGTTAAAAAAACAAACAACAATAAAAAGACAGTATTTCATGTATGGCAATGCTTTTACAATGAATCTTATTATTTTCTTATCAGTAAAATTAAATCAATCAATCTTGATGAATAGCCAATCTCATTATCATACCAACCCACAACTTTTACCATTTTGTCGATAACCGAAGTTAGCTGAGCATCAAATAAACAAGAATGTGTGTTGCCAATTACATCAACCGAAACAATTGGATCTTCGGTATAATCTAATATTCCTTTTAAATTTGTTTTTGAGGCTTGTTTAAATGCTTTATTTATTTCTTCAATGCTTACCGCACGTTTTACATTGAAGGTTATGTCTGTTAATGAACCGTCTGGAACTGGGACTCTAATGCCACAGCCTCCCATTTTATTATGCAATTTAGGAAAAATTTTTGTTAATGCCTTAGCTGCACCTGTAGTTGTTGGAACAATCGACTGGCTTGCGCCTCTCGCACGACGTAAATCCTTATGTGGCTGGTCATGAAGACTTTGGTCTGTCGTGAAAGAATGTATAGTTGTAATATAGGCTTGTTCAATTCCGCACAATTCTTCAATGATTTTAATCATCGGAGCAGCGTTGTTTGTAGTACAGCTTGCATTTGAAACTATATCTTCGTTTCCATCCAAAATATGTTCGTTTACGCCAAGAACTACTGTCTTTATAGTATCAACTTCTGATGGAGCAGAAAGGATTACTTTTTTTGCTCCAGCTTCAAGATGCGCATTTAATTCTTCGTGCGTTTTATATTTACCTGTCGATTCGATTACAATATCAATCGAATGCGATTTCCAGTCTATGTTTGCAATATTTTTTTCATGAAAAAAGAAAAAATGCCTACCGTCTACAATAATGCTATTTTCGTCATGACTTACTTCAGCTTTCAAAACGCCATGAATACTGTCATATTTTATTAAATGTGACATGGTTTTGTTGTCTGCAATGTCATTTATAGCAACGACTTCTATTTCGGGATGATCTAAAAGAAGGCGGAATAAATTTCTCCCGATTCTTCCAAATCCATTAATGGCAATTCTTGTTTTCAATTATTTGGTTTATTCGTTTAATCGTTAAAATCGTTTAATTGTTTTAAACCGTTAAACGTCTCAGCGATTAAACGATTAACCAATTAAACGATTAACCTAAATTTATAAAATATGTTTTTGTGCCTTGTATGAAGAACGAACAAGAGGTCCGCTTTCTACATGTCTGAAACCTAAATCAAGACCAAATTTTTCATATCTGGCAAATTGTTCAGGCGTGATAAATTCTTTTACAGGAAGATGTTTTTTACTTGGCTGTAAATACTGTCCAATTGTTACAACGTCAACATTTGCGTTTTTTAAATCGGTCATTGTCTGAAAAACCTCTTCTTCTGTTTCTCCAAGCCCAAGCATAATTCCAGACTTAGTTCTGTTAATTCCTTTTTCTTTCAAATAACGAAGAACTTCTAAACTTCTGTCATATTTTGCTTGAATACGGACTTCTCGAGTTAAACGGCGTACAGTTTCCATGTTATGAGAAACCACTTCAGGATTTGCTTCAACAATACGATCAAGATTTCTTTCAATTCCTTGAAAATCTGGAATTAAAGTTTCAAGAGTAGTTTGAGGATTCATTCTTCTAATAGCTCGTACAGTTTCCATCCAGATGATAGAACCACCATCTTTGATGTCGTCTCTGTCAACGCTAGTGATTACAGCATGTTTGATATTCATGATTTTAATAGAACGAGCTACTTTTTCAGGTTCGTCCCAATCTACCGTTTCAGGTCTTCCGGTTTTTACACCGCAAAAACCGCAAGAACGAGTACAAACGTTTCCTAAAATCATAAAAGTCGCAGTCCCTTCACCCCAGCATTCTCCCATGTTAGGGCAGCTTCCAGAAGTACAAATGGTATTTAAACTATATTTATCAACTAAACCTCTAAGTTCAGTATATTTCTGTCCGATAGGTAATTTTACTTTTAACCACTTTGGTTTTGTGGTAGATGTTTTTTCAGTGACTGTTTCCATATATCAATGTTCAAAGTACAAAGATACGGAATGTAGTTTATTTTGAGACGTTTATTTGCTTTTCGTTTACATATCTTCCGCGTAGAAGATATTTGAGATAGTTTATTTCAATTGTTAATAATTTGATTTTAAATATATTTTGAGGGTAGTTTTTTGGTTTATGTTTAATGTTTCGTTGATCGGTATGCTTTTTACGAAATGTAAAACATAAGTCTTAATCTGTTACAAATTTGGCTTCTTGGGATCTTGTAAAATTCATGCTGTGCTAATTTTGTTGTTAATTTAACAGTTTTAAAACATGAAAAAAAGAATTATTGTATTAGGAGCTTTATTTGCAATTCTAAGTTTTACTAAAACAAATGCACAAATACTTTCAGATAAAACTATGGGCGCCTTAAGTAAAGGTGTTGCAGGATTTACTTTTAGTGATGCAGATGCGGCAGCTTTAGCCAAACAATCTATTGCAGAATTGGATGCAAATAACCCAGTTGCAGGTCCAAAAGATGGTTACTCAATTCGTTTAAATCGTTTATTTGGAAAACATAGTACTACTGACGGGATTACTTTAAATTATAAAGTGTATCTAGTAAGAGATATTAATGCTTTTGCATGTGCTGACGGAAGTGTTCGCGTATTTGCAGGTTTAATGGATGTCATGGATGATAATCAATTGCTTGCTGTAATTGGTCATGAAATTGGACATGTTGCTAATCATGATACACGAGATGCAATAAAAGCAGCTTATAAAAAAGAAGCTTTATTGGATGCAGTGTCATCGCAATCAGGAACAATAGAAACTCTTACCAAATCTCAATTAGGGCAATTAGGAAGTGCTATGATTGATAGCAAACACAGTCGAAAACAAGAATCTGAAGCAGATGATTTCTCTTACGATTTTATGAAAAAGAATGGTTATGATGTGAATGCAGTAGAGTCAGCTTTTAAAATTCTTCAAAATTTAAGCGAAGGGGCAGAGGCATCTTTTATGACGAAGATGATGAGCTCGCATCCAGATTCTGGAAAAAGAGCAGATACAGCTAAAAAAAGAGCAACAAAAGATGGATTATATCATGCTTATGAACAGCAGAAAATTGTTAATACAGTTCCAGTAACTGCGACAAAAAAGGTAACTGCAACAACAAAGAAAACGAGTACAGCAAAAAAGAAATAAGCCATAAGCCATATATAATCTAAAACCGATAAGCTCTAAAAAGTTTACCGGTTTTTTCTTTTTGGGATAGTGTCAAAATTGACTTCACATAGATGATAGCTCGTAAAAAAGTTATATCTTTATTTGTTAAAAAACAAGATCCATATGTAGTAAAAATAGCATTTTGTTGTGCTACATTTGTTGTTAAATTAATAAAAGTGAAAATGAAAAAGAAATTTATTTTATTAGGAGTTTTATTGGCTGCTTTTAGTTTTACCAAAACAAATGCACAAATTAATTTTGGGGATAAAGCAATTGGAGCAGTTCAGAAAGGGGTTACCGGTTTTACTTTTAGTAATGCAGATGCGGCAAAATTATCTAAAGAAGCTGTAGATAAATTAGATGCAGAGCATGAAATTGCTGGACCAACTGATGGTTATACTTTAAGATTAAATCGAGTTTTTGGAAAACATGCATCTGGAGATGGATTTACTTTAAACTACAAGGTATATAAACTGAAAGAAGTGAATGCTTTCGCAACCGCAGATGGAAGTGTCCGTGTTTATTCTGGATTAATGGACATCATGGATGATAATGAGTTGATTGCTGTAATCGGACACGAGATCGGACACGTAGCAAACAACGATTCTAGAGATGCTATACGTGCAGCTTATCAGAAAGAAGCATTAATGGATGGGGCGGCTTCTCAATCGGCAACAGTGGCGACAGTTACAGACAGTCAGCTTGGAAAAATTGGAAGCGCGATTATTGATAGTAAATATAGCCGTAAGCAAGAATCGGAAGCTGATTTATTTGCTTATAATTTCATGAAGAAAAATGGTTACGATGTAAATGCTGAAGAATCTGCTTTTAGAATTTTGGCAAAAATGAGTGAAGGAGCTGAAGCTTCATTTATAGACCAAATGATGAGTTCGCATCCAGACTCTAAAAAACGAGCAGATGATGCCAAGAAAAGAGCAGAAAAAGATGGTTTGTATAAGCCTTATACGCAACAGAAAATTGTAAATACAGTTCCTGTGACAACCACTAAAAAGGCAACTGCAAAGAAAGCAACTACTAAGAAAAAGAAATAAAAGTTGTTTTTAAATTATAAAACCCGGCAAATTTGTACTTGTCGGGTTTATTTTTTTTATCCTAAAACATGAAAAGCAAGAATCTTTTGCACTTCATAAACATTAACTGATTTATTGAATTGTTTTATAATGCTTGGGTGCTGTTCACTAGAAATCCAGATTTTTAATTCGGCATCAAGATCAAAAGTTCCCGCAGTTTCTACGCTGAATCTTGTGATGCTTTTGTAGCCAATAGATTTGTATTCTGTTTTACTTCCCGTGATTCCTTGTACATCAACTAAGATTAGTCTCTTATTGGTAAAAATGAAAGTGTCACGAATAAGTTTAAACCCCATTTCGATTTCTTCATTTGCAGTTAAAAGCTGTCCGTATTTTTTAATTAAATCTTCTTGGCTTACTGATCCCGCATTGCCAAGAATAGCTGAAAATATTCCCATTACTCTGTTTTAATTCGTTAAAATGATTTCCGTTTTTGAAGGAGTAAATGTAGTAGATTTTGTTAATTTTTCTGAATCGATTTGAATTTAATTATTAGCGGAATCACTGTTATTGCAAGTAGAAAAGATGATATAAAGGATACAACTAAATTTCCAATATTTATAGTTTGGGGGTTTACTATAAATCTCATAAATAAAATTACTGTTGTAAATAAAATTACTAAACTCCAATATAATTTATTAATCGAAATTGTAGAGTTGTTTGTTATTGGGGAGCTAAAGAAAGTTATCAATAGAATAATACTTCCAATCAAAGTGCTTAAATGCTGAGCTATTTTCCAGAATGGAATTTCTGATCCAAAGATTGCTATCGTGCTTTTCAAAATTTCAATTTGATTGACAAAATAGCCGTGTTTATGGGTAAAGGCATCCCATAAAATATGAGAAAATATTCCGATCAGTAAAGAAAAAAAAACGATAAGCCAATTTCTTTTAAAATAAGCATTCCAGTTGAAATCTGTAAAAATCAAAATTCGACTTCTGATAAATGAAGGAAGATTTTGAAATAATAGATTTCTAGTAAGATTGTGAAAAAGAAAAGTAAATAAAAGAGCAAGAGGTAAATCGAACCAAAAAATGCCGTTTAAAGTGTGGCTGTAATCGCTTTTGACTTTCATTCGCAGAAAATATTCAAAATCTGGTGTTAAGCTTCCAATTGCTAATGCTGTTATAGAGAACCATGATTTTGGTAAATATCTTAAAGGAAGAATTATTGCAGGATGGGAAAAAGTGAAAGGCATTAAGTCGTTTTTTGGTTTTGATTTAGGGATTAAATGTACAAAAAAGCAGAACCTAAGTTCTGCTTTTCTCACTTTTCAAAATATTTATATTATTCGACTTCTGTTTTTATTGTAATAGGAAGATTGTATGCAGTTCTCACTGGTTTTCCGTCTAGAATTCCTGGAGCCCATTTTGTTTTTAATGATTTAAGAACTCTAATGGCTTCTTTGCCCATTCCGAAACCTGGATCATTTTTTACCATAATATCTGTAAGCGATCCGTCTTTTTCAACTACAAAAGATACATACACTCTTAGTGTTTTTTCTGCATCAAGTTCTGGTCTGCGGAAATTGTTTCCAACATACTTGTAAAACTGTGCGATACCTCCTGGAAATTCTGGTTGTTTGTCCAAAATTGCAGAAGAAACAGGTCCTTCAATTTTAGGAGCTACTGAAGCAACAACTCCATTGCCTTCTCCACCTCCTGTTGTAGGTATTGGATTGACTGCAGTTCCATTTCCATTTGCGTTGTCTACAACTGGTGTGTTATCCGTATTTGAAGCAATTTTATCAACTGCTTCTTCTGGTTTTGTCACCACTGGATTGATTAATTGAGTTGCGTCTGTTGATTTTGCAGTGCTTTGCTCTACGACTGGTGCAGGTGGAGCTGGCGGTGGTGGCACAACAATTGGATCCACAGGTATAACCGTAGGTTTGTAGATTGTTGGTTCTGGCTCTACTTCAACAGGTGAAGTCCTAATTTTACTAATAAGTACCGGTGCACTTCCTAAAGCCGTTATTAACAATAAACCCATAAAGAGAGCTGTAACAGAGTTTTTGGAGTTCTCCTGGCGTAACTGATACGCGCCGTATTCTTTGTTTTTGTTCTCGAAAACAAGATCGGTCCACTTGTTTTCATAAATGCTTAATTTAGACATAATTTTTGGGTTTTAAGGTTAAGTAACTTTAAATCATACGCAGAAAAGGTTTAGGTTTGAGCTAACAACGTAAAAGTTGTAGTTTTTAATGTTGTGAAAATATATTGTTTTTAAGAATAAAAATGAGAATAATTTATTCTTTGATTAAAGATAGTAAATTATCTGTTACGTTCGATAATTTCGGCTAATAATTTTTTAGCACGCAAAAGTTTTACTTTAACGCTACTTAATGGTTCGTCAATCTTAGTCGCAATTTCCTGATAAGACATTTCCTGAAAGTAACGAAGCTGAATTACTTCTTGATAATGTGGTTTGAGTTCTTTGATGCATTGAAGCAAACGCGAAAGATTCTGTTCTTTAATTAATGCATCTTCTGCAGATGGAGTAGGGTCAGCAATGTTGTATGCCTGTTGGTCTTCGTTGTCTGTGATTTCTATAAAAAGATTGGTTTTCTTTTTTCGGAGTAAATCAATATAGACGTTTTTTGCGATTGCAATAAGCCAGGTATTAAACTGAAATTCTGAATTATAAGAAGCAATTTTGTCAAAAGCTTTAGAGAAAGTTTCTATTGTAATATCTTCTGCGGTAGTTTCGTTTTCGGTACGTTTAAGCATAAACGAATACACCTCATTCCAATAATGATCTAATAAAAAAGTAAAGGCGATCTGATCGCCTTTTTTTGCTTTTTCTATTTTAGAATTTATTTCCAATATACTGGTTTTGAAAAGATATTAGTTATAAAGATATTAATTTGCGTTAATATAAGCGCTATCTCAACAACTGGAAACCAAATTTTAATATCTTTTTCTTTTAGTTTTCCTGCTGAACATCCAACGACTGTCCATGCAACTGTGTAGCGTGTTGCTAAAATTGCCAGTACAGCGATCCATTGAAATTGAAATGCCAATAGTATTATAACTAATATAAAGAAGAATAATTGTGAAAGGAAGAATAATCCCAGCTGCATTTTGTCAAAAAACTTATAATGCTCAGCAGTAGAAATATGTCTTCTTTTTTGAGTAAACCACTCTTTATATGTTTTTTTAGGTTCTGAATAAGTAAAACTTTCAGGTGTATAAGAAATAGTAGTATTTGTTTTATTTGCTGCTTGATTAATAAACAAATCGTCATCGCCAGAACGAATCTGAATGTGATCAATAAAGCCATTTACATTAAAAAACTCTTCTTTTTTATAAGCAAGATTTCTTCCAACTCCCATATAAGGAAGTCCCATTTTTGCCCATGAAAAGTATTGAATTGCTGTTAAGATTGTTTCGAAACGAATGATTTTGTTTAAGAATGAACGCTCTACTTTTTCATATCCTCCGTAACCTAAAACGATTGTTTTGTTCATGGTAAACTGCGAAGTCATAGAAGTAATCCAATCTTTAGAATTTGGAAAACAATCAGCATCTGTAAAAAGTAAATAATCTTTTTTGGCAGCTTTTATTCCAAGCGTTAAAGCGTATTTTTTATTTCCCCAAAAGGCTTCGTTATTTTCAACTTTTACCAAACGGATATTAGGAAATTCTTTTTCAAATTCTTCAAAAACTTCAAGAGTTTCATCGCTTGATGCATCGTCAATTAAGACAATTTCAAAATCAGGGTAATCTTGCTGTGCCAAAAGAGGAATATATTTTTTGACATTCTCTTCTTCATTTTTAGCACACACAATTACAGAAACAGGAAGATTTTTAGGCTTCACATGTTGTGGTTTGGCAAAAGCAAATTTTCCAAAAACTCCGAGATAATAAAAAAGTTGAACTGCAACAATAGCAATAAAAAAGTAAAATATGTATATAAGCATCTGATTTATTTGATTCTATTAATTTCACGTTCTGCGACTGCAAATGTACTTATCAATTCGCTAAATTCAATAGCTAAAACCGATTTACTTTCGGCATTTTGACATTTCTTTTGCAACAGCAATAGACTGAGGGTTTTCGGTTTTTTCTAATTCCGAAATTATGTTTTTGTAATTATGATCGTCACGATTTTGGGAGAGTTTTTTTGTAGCTTGAATTTCTTCAATTTCGATTTCAAAACCAAAGATTCCTCGTGCTTCGCGCATGGTCTTTTTAGATAAATTTTCAACACGAACAGGATTCTTTGAATTTACTTCGTATTTGTCTACAAGCTTTTTTAATTGCTCTACTGAAGTTTCATAATCGACAATCTTGATTTTTCCATAAACATGTACGGCTATATAATTCCAAGTCGGAACATTTTCGTGATCGTACCAAGATGAAGAAATATAACTATGCGGACCGCTAAAAACGGCCAAAACCTGATCATTTGCCGCAAAACCTTCAGCTTGTGGATTCAGTTTTGAAATATGGCCTTGCAAAACTTCTTTTCCTTCCGCATTCACTTCCAATTCTATCGGAATATGTGTTGCGCATAATCTCCCATTGGTTTGATTAATCAGGATTCCAAAACTGTTTTCTTTCAAAAAAGCTCTTATTTCTTCCTGATTATCGTTTTTGTATAAATCCGGTGTATACATTTTTTTTGTTTTTAGTTAGATATCCTAATAAAAAAACTATTACTTGTTTAACTTTCAATTGTTTCTCCACTTAAATTAAACAATTTAGAATTGGTACTTAGATAAATAATCGAAACGCCAATAACTGTAAAAATCACTCCTTCTATTAGACATTGTGTTGCAAGATCATCTGAAAGTAATACCCTTATTGGTCTAAAAAAGGTAGAGAATATCTCTTTTCTGAAAAATTTTAATCTTAAAAGGATATAAAGAGCGATTGCTAATAAAATAGTATTTATCGAGGAAAGTTTGCTTTTCCAATTAAGAAAAGCAATATACAATACACCTATTAATAAGGCAAAAAATATCCAAATGTATACGCTAGGCCAGAAATTTAGAGCATCTTCGTTTGTGGGAAATAATTTGTTCCAGTTTTTTTGTTTTTGAAAATGAAATTGATTCTTTATCAATATGATTTTATCAGCAACAGTGTACAGTCTCAATTGAAAAACTCCATTAATAAAGAAAATCATTCCTGAGAATTGGATGAAAAGAGTTGCTATATTTAATTTTTTCATTAATTTTTTTTAACAATGAAGTTATTTAAATGACATTAACTTCCGCCTCAATCTGAATGCCGAATTTTTCAAAAACGGTTTTCTGAACTTCTTTCGAAACAGCTAAAATTTCTTGTCCTGTCGCGTTTCCGTAATTCACCAGAACCAAAGCTTGATTTTTATGAACTCCAGCATCTCCAAAACGTTTTCCTTTAAAGCCTGCCTGTTCAATCAGCCATCCCGCTGGAACTTTTACTTCAGTTTCTGAAACTTCGTAGAATTTCATTTCTGGGAATTTTTGGTGGATTTTCTCAAAATCAGATTTTAATAAAATCGGATTTTTAAAGAAACTTCCACTGTTTCCTAATTCTTTTGGATCTGGCAATTTACTTTGTCGAATGGCGATTACAGCATTACTCACATCTTTTAAAGTCGGTTCCGTAATGTTGTTTTTGGCCAATTCTGCCAATATATCTCCGTAAGAAGTATTGATTTTATGATTGCGTTTGGTTAATTTAAAAACAACCGAAGTAATAATATATTGGTCTTTTACTTCATGTTTGAAAATACTTTCGCGGTAGCCAAAATTACATTCAGCATTATCGAAAGTTTTTAGTTCTTGAGTTGCAATATTCATAGCTTCGCAAGAAACAAAAGTGTCTTTAATTTCAGTTCCGTAAGCGCCAATATTTTGAACTGGAGTTGTGCCAACATTTCCAGGAATAAGGGACATATTTTCTAATCCGCCAAAATTATTATCTATGGTCCAAAGAACAAAATCATGCCAAGTTTCACCCGCTTGACTCTCAACCCAAACAAAATCTTCATCTGCTTTTATGATTTTTTTGCCTTTTAAATCAATATGAATGACCAATGCGTCAATATCTTTGGTTAAAAGCATATTGCTTCCGCCGCCAAGAATGAATTTTTTCTCGTTTTTATTTTCTTCTAAAATGGTTTTCAGTTCAGCAATCGAATGAACTGCAACAAATTGTTTTGCACTGGCTTCAATGCCAAAAGTATTATAGTTTTTTAAAGAAAAATTGGATTGGATTTCCATAAATAAAAGGCTTTTTAATCTGAGTCAAAAGTAAGGATTATAATTTATTTGGAACGGGTTTTAAATAAATATCAAGTTTCAGAAAACAAATCAATTTCTTTTTTAAATTTGAAGGAATTGTAATGTTATATCTATGAAGGTTCTTTTTCTCGAAAATAAGATTTTACTCTTTTTAGGTTTGTTTTTTTCAATTTCTTCTTTTGCTCAATCAGATATTGTGGGGAAATGGGAGACGAGAGATATAATTGGGTATTCTGATGTTCTTGAATATTCTTTATTAAAAGAAAAACGACAGAATAACGGCCGAAATGTAACATTCAAGCCAGATGGCACATTTTTTTGTGATGCGTCAGTGAAATGTCTCAATGATTGTTTCATCTTTACTTATGGAACTTATACGCATATTGATAATGAGCATATACAATTGATTGTAAAAGATGCTCATTTTGTTGGTTTAACTTGCAAGATGAAAAAACTAAGTAAAGAAAATATTGTTAGGGATTTAGGTGTTTTTTATATTTATAAAGAAGGAGAAACAATTAGACTGATTCCAAGTAATGGAATTTTGGAGGATGATAAGAGAGTTTCTTTGCTTGATCAAAAAAATGAAAGCTAAAGTTGTCTAATTGTTACGCAAGTTCAATAGTTCATGATATTTTTTTGAAATAATCTTCATATTAACATCATAATTCGCATTTTCCTCTACAAATTTTCTATTTCGAATAATCGTTTCGTTTCGTAATTCAGCATTTTCAAAAGACCAAATTAATTCATTGGCTAGCATTTCGATATTATCGACTTCAATCAATTGTCCATTTTCTCGATGCGTAATCCAGCTTTGATTTCCAGGAATGTCAGAAACAATAGGATAACAATTGCATGCCATTGCTTCAAATAGAGAGGCAGAAACACCTTCGGTGGTCGGCATGCTGATATAAATATTTGATTGCTGTAGTAATTTCGGAAGTTCTGTGTTTGGTATTCTTCCCGTAAAAATTACCTTATTTTCAATTTGAAGTTCTTTGGCTAGGTCTTTTAAAAATTGCAATCTATTTCCATCACCGACAATTGTTAAGGAGAAATCAATTCCTTTTTGGTGTAAAATTCCGAATGCTTTTAAAATGGAATCATGACGGTATTCTGGTTGAAGCGAACGTGTTACAATAGCTTCAATTTTATTCGAATTATTAGTTAATGGAGTAAAAAGCGATAAATCGATTCCTTTTGGAAGGATTAAAACTTTGTCCATATCAACGCCAGTTGCTTTCATATGAATCGCCATCACAGGTCCCCAAGCGTGAATTAAATGTGCTTTTTTGAAAGCATATTTCTGAATGAATTTTTTAAAAGGATATAATTTAGATTCTTCTGGCCATAAATCGGTACGGCCTTGCTGTGCGATCGCAATGGTTTTAGAACCTGATAATGCTGCAAGAAAACCATAACTGGTAGTTCTTTCTGCAATCACCATGTCTGGTTTTTCTTTTTTAATTATTTTTCGAATAGAAATGGGAGCGAAGAAATATTCTAAAATGCGTTTAGATCTTTGGTTGTTTGATGTTTGAAGTTCCCAAGTGATGATTTCAAAATCACCAAATTCTTTCAAGCCTTTCATCCAAGTGATAGCATCGGCACGATAAGATTCTCCAAGAAAAAGTATTTTCCTATTCATTTAGTTGTTTTTTTTTGCCACAGATTAAAAAGATTAAAAGGATTTTAGATGTTGTAAAAACAATCTGTGAGAATCTGTGAAATCTGTGGCAAATAAAACTAAAATTCTTCAGTATCTAAAGCGCGGTTTATAAATTCGTTTAGTGGTTTTAAAGCAATAAGTTTTTTGCTCATTTTAGAAACAAAATCTTTCTGCGTCACTTCTGATATATCGTAAACTTGAGAAGTTGTAAAGCTTTTTAATTTTAAAAATTCCATTGCAGGATGGTCTTTTTCGTAACCGCGAGGCATACTTTTAAGGGAATTGTTTTCGTTGATGTCGAAATTTCCAAACTCTTTTTTGAAGTTTTTATCGTTTAGAATTTCCTGCAAATCATCATAGAAAAAAGCAATTTCTTTACGGACTTTTTTCAAATCTTCAGATTCCGGAGAATAAAATCCGCCAGCTATAAAACTGGCTTCTTTTTCAATATGCACATAATATCCAGCACGATTTAAGCCTTTTGTTCCGCCAGACATCCAGATTCCTAGATGTGCTTTATAAGGTGATTTGTCTTTAGAAAAACGAATGTCACGATTGATTCTAAAAGTACAATTTTTAACTTCCAATAATTCTAAAGAAGGATCAAGAGGTTTCATTGCGTCTAGAAAATCACTTACCAATTGGTGATAATCTTTTTTAAAGATTTCATATCGTTTTTTATTCTCCTGAAACCACTCTCGGTTATTGTTCTTTTTTAAATCGTCTAAAAATTGCAATGATTCTTTCGCTAGCATATTCTATGTTTTTAATTGCAGTTGTTTTTTTCTAATTCGTTTTTTTAGTTTGCCACTGATTACACGAATTTACACTAATTTTTTAATTGCTTATCGCTCAACTTTGACAAAGTTCTAAACTTTGTCAAAGTTTTTAATTAGTGAAAATTCGTGTAATTAGTGGCAGAAAAAACTCTTATAAATTGAATATCTTGTAGGTTTGATGCGTTGATTTTACAATTGCTTCAGTTCTTTCAGGATGCGTGTCAGAAATAAAAAGCTGCCCAAACGTTTCGCTGTTTACCATTTCTACAATTTTGGCAACACGCGTTTCGTCTAGTTTATCAAAAATATCATCAAATAAAAGAATAGGTTTTACGCCGCTTTGCTTTTTTAGAAATTCAAACTGAGCCAATTTCAGAGCAATCAGAAAAGATTTCTGCTGTCCCTGCGATCCAAATTTTTTTATTGGATGTGAATCAATTTCAAATGATAAATCATCTTTATGAATTCCGACACTTGTATATTGAAGCGCTCGGTCTTTATTTATATTTTCTTGTAAAAGCGTTAAAAGATCTTTTTCAAATAAATGGCTTTCGTATACTAGCTGTACACTTTCCTCCGATCCAGTTATTGCTTGATGGTGCTTATTAAATATAGGTATAAACTGCTCCAGGAAATCTTTTCGTTTTTCAAAAATCGACTCTCCGTAACCTCGCAATTGCTCATTATATATCGATAAAGTATCATTGTCAAAAACATGATTCAGGGCAAAATACTTTAAAAGGGCATTTCGCTGTGTAATTACTTTTTGATATTGTATTAATTCGTGCAGATAAGTTGAATCTAATTGTGAAATTACGCTATCCATAAATTTACGACGCGTTTCACTTCCTTCAATAATTAAATCTCGATCTGCTGGCGAAATAATTACTAGCGGAATAAAACCAATATGATCCGAAAATTTATCGTAAGGTTTTCCATTTCGCTTTAAAACTTTTTTCTGTCCTTTTTTTAGACTGCAGACAATCTGTTCTGTTCTTTCGTTCTTTTCCAGTTCGGCATCAATAACAAAAAACTCTTCGCCATGCTTGATATTTTGAACGGCAAGTGGATTAAAGTAGCTCTTTCCGTAAGCTAAATGGTAAATAGCATCGAGCACATTGGTTTTTCCAATGCCATTTTTTCCAACAAAACAGTTGATTTTTATATCGAAATCAAAACTTGCTTCTGAAAAGTTTTTATAATTGAATAATGAGATTTTGTTTAAATGCATTTTTTAGAAAGACCTTATAAAGATAAAGTTTGAAATTTTGCGTCAATTCTTTGTTTTTTCTTCCGCCACAGATTAAAATGATTAAAAAGATTTTTATTTAAAGCTTGCATAATCTGTGATAATCTGTGAAATCTGTGGCTAAAACCATTTTTTTTTAGCTTTGAAAAGATGATTTAAATTGAGGCTGCAAATTACCGAAAATTATCGATATAATTGGCTTTAGAGCTTTCTTGGACTTATTTATTTTAGCGCTTTCGCGAAAGGATAAGCGAATCCTGAAAATATTTCTTTTAAAATAGTGATAAAATTGAAATTTTTTACCTCAGTTTCAAGAAAAATTTTATTTTTGCCGTTCACTAAATAAATTTTAAATGGCAACTTACAATAAAAGAGGATATAAGACACCAAAAGAAAAGGAAGTAAAAGAAGTTACTGAAGAACAACAAGTAGTTATTGACGAAAAAGACAGTACAACTGCTGGGGTTTTTTCAAAATTAGATGAAACGGCTTCAAAAACTGAGGATTGGGTGGCTAAAAATCAAAAAATCATTATTGGTTTAGTTGCTGGTATTGCAGTTGCAACAATTGGATATTTGGCTTACCAAAAATTCATTGCAACTCCTAAGCAAGAAGAAGCTGCAAGTGAAATGTTTGTTGCTCAGCAAAACTTTGAAAAAGCTGTAAACGGTGTTTCTAGCGATTCATTATTCAAATTATCATTAAACGGTTCAGAAGGTAAATTTGGATTTATTAAAATCGCTGACGAATATTCTGGAACAGATGCTGGAAATTTAGCAAACTACTATGCTGGTATTGCTTACCTAAACACAGGTAAATTTGATGAGGCAATTAAATATTTAGGTGAATTTAAATCAGAAGATGTAATCTTAAGTGCTTTAGCAAAAGGTGCTACAGGAGATGCTTATTCTCAAAAAAATCAGCAAAAAGAAGCTTTAGAATTTTATGTAAAAGCTGCTGAGTCTAATAAAAATGACTTTACAACGCCTCGTTTCTTGTTAAAAGCTGGAAAAACTGCTTTAGCTTTAGGACAAAAAGAGGATGCTTTGAAATATTTCAACGATATTAAAGATAATTATGACAGTGCTCCAGAAGCGGCATCTGTTGATGCTTTGATTGGATTAGCGCAATAAAAATTTTAGACTTTAGATTTAAGATTGTAGATTTGTAATTAAGAATCTAAATTCTAAAATCAAAAATCTAAAATATAAAAGATGGCTACTGAAAATAAAAATCTATCAGAATACGATAAAAACACAATCCCAAACGCGAAAGACTTTCGGTTTGGGATTGTTGTTTCTGAATGGAATGATACTATAACAGAAGGACTTTATAATGGTGCTTTTGACGCTCTAGTTGATTGTGATGTTCCGGCTCAGCAAATTATCCGTTGGAATGTTCCAGGAAGTTTTGAGTTGATTTACGGAGCAAAAAAAATGCTTCAGACTCAAAATGTTGATGCAGTTATCGTAATTGGATGCGTAATTCAAGGAGAAACCAAACATTTTGATTTTGTCTGCGAAGGTGTTACACAAGGAATTAAAGATTTGAATGTTCAAACGGATATTCCAGTTATTTTCTGTGTTTTAACAGACAATAATATGCAGCAGTCAATTGACAGAAGTGGAGGTGCTCACGGAAACAAAGGAACTGAAGCTGCAATTGCCGCAATCAAAATGGCTTACATTCGTCAGCAAGCTTCAATGTCTCATGCTTTCAATCAGCCATTATTGACTTCAGGAGCCCTTCAAATTGAAGATTCTCCGAAAAAAATTGAAAACGAATAAAGCACATTTGTTTTAAAATATTAAAACCTATACTGTTAAAAGTATAGGTTTTTTTTATGCTTTTTTTGTGATTCTATTAAGTTCTATCAAATTCGGAATTATATTACATTTGAATTAGTCTTTAATTAAGTTTCTATGAAAAAATATCTACTTTACGCTTTTGTTTTATATTTCAGTCAAAGCCATGCTCAGAAAAAAATCAATGAAAATTTGAAAAAGGAGCTCGATTCAATTATGAAATCTGATCAGATTCTTAGGGAATATATCAATTTTGATACTTCTGAAAGTAGAAAAAAAGAAATAGTAAAAGAACTCGGGCGTGAAAATGATCCGAATTTTAGAAAAGGCATTTGGCTAGAAATGCAAAAAAGAGATTCTCTTAACTTGATTAAGATTGAAGGAATTATTAAGCAGTATGGTTATCCAGGAAAAAGTTTAGTTGGCGAACCAACCAATATTGCGGCATGGTACGTTATTCAGCACAGCTCGAAAATTGGAGAATATTTGCCAGTGATTGAGCAAGAAGCGAAAAAAAAGGAGATATCTTTTACTTATTTTGCTAAAATGCAAGATCGTTATCTAACCCAGCAAGGAAAGGAACAGATTTATGGAACACAGGGCCAGATGAAACAAATAACAAACAAGAAGACAGGAAAAAAAGAGTTTTTTAATTATGTTTCTCCAATTCAAAATCCTGCTACAGTTAATGATCGAAGAAAAAAAGCGGGTTTTACAACAACAGTTGAAGAGAATGCAAAAGAAATGGGGATGGAATACAAGGTTTATACTTTGGATGAAATTGCAAAAATGAATTAATGTAAATTGCAACCTTTCTGTTTTTTAGACTATTGTAGTTTTTGTTTTTTTTATGAATGATCTTATTCTAAAAGCCAATCAAAATTCACTAAATTTGTACTTCTTGGTTTGCAAAAAACCTAACCTAAACTTTAAAACTATTTTTGCTTAATGTCGAGTATTATTCAATTGCTTCCTGATCACGTTGCTAACCAAATTGCTGCTGGAGAGGTGGTTCAAAGACCGGCTTCAGTCGTAAAAGAATTGTTAGAAAATGCGGTCGATGCCAAAGCAACTGATATCAAATTAATTATAAAAGATGCCGGTAAATCGCTTGTGCAAGTTATCGATAATGGAGTCGGAATGACGGTTACAGATGCGCGCTTGTGTTTTGCTCGTCATGCAACATCCAAAATCCGCCAGGCAGAAGATTTGTTTTCACTTGGAACAAAAGGTTTTCGTGGAGAAGCGTTGGCTTCTATTGCGGCGATCGCCCACATGGAAATGAAAACCAAACAAGATCAGGACGAACTTGGAACGCATATTGTAATTGAGGGAAGTAAATTTGTTTCGCAAGAAGTGGCCGTTTTGCCAAAAGGAACTTCATTTGCAGTTAAAAACCTATTTTTTAATATTCCAGCTCGTCGTAATTTCTTAAAGTCAGATACAGTTGAATTTCGTCACGTAATGGATGAATTTCAGCGTGTGGCATTAGCGCATCCAAATATTCATTTTAGTTTTTATCATAATGGTAGCGAAATGTACAATCTTCCTGCAGCAGGATACCGTCAGAGAATTGTGGGTATCATGTCTGGAAAAACAAATGAAAAATTAGTTCCTGTAAACGAAGATACTGAGATTATCAATGTTCAAGGTTTTGTCTGCAAGCCTGAGTTTGCAAAGAAAAATAGGGGAGAGCAATTCTTTTTTGTAAACGATCGATTTATAAAAAGCAGTTTCCTTCACCATGCCGTTATGTCTGCATACGACGGATTGTTGAAAGATGGTTCTCAGCCAAGTTATTTTTTGTATTTGCAGGTTCCGCCAAATACTATTGATATCAATATTCATCCGACTAAAACAGAAATTAAGTTTGATGACGAGCAGGCATTGTATGCTATTTTAAGAGCGTCTATCAAACATAGTTTAGGGCAATTTAATGTTGCTCCAGTTTTAGATTTTGATCGCGATGCTAATTTAGATACACCATATCATTATAAAGATGTAGAAGTTGGAATTCCGACCATTCAGGTTGATGGAACTTTTAATCCTTTTACAGATGACAAAACCAATCAGCATTATAGCAAAGCAACTTCGGGGTCATCTGGATATAGTTCGGGTTCTTCTTTTTCGTCTTCATCAGGATCATCATCTTCTGGATCGTCATATTCAGGATATTCTAAAAGAGTAGAGCCAACTGCAAGCTGGGAAAGTTTATATGTTGGTTTAGATGTCGAAAATCCTGAAAGTATAGAAAGTTCGCCATTTACATTCGAAAATGAAGAGGTAACCTCTTCTTTATTTGATGATGAAGATATCGAACAAGCAACGCAGAAAACGTATCAAATACATAAAAAATATATTGTATCGCCAATAAAATCAGGAATGATTATTGTCGATCAGCAACGTGCACATCAGCGAATTTTGTATGAGCAATTTTTGCTGAACATGACCGTAAATCAAGCTTCTAGCCAACAGTTGCTTTTTCCTTTAGATTTGTTTTATTCGGCTTCAGAAATGAAACTGATCGAAGAATTGAAACCTTCTTTAGAAACAACTGGATTTGTTTTTGACGAAAGTAAAACAGATCACGTTGTAATTTCTGGGATCCCTGTAAATATTACAGAAAGTGAAGTTTCGCAGGTAATAGAACAATTATTAAGCGATTTGCAAGACGGAATTCCAGCAAACAGTTACAGTCAGAATGATACAATTGCTAAGTCAATGGCAAAAAGTTTAGCGGTTAAAACTGGATCTTATTTAACCGAAAAAGAACAAGATAATTTGGTAAACGGATTGTTTGCCTGCAAAGATCCAAATATTTCACCTTTTCAAAAACCTACCTTCATTACTATGCGTGTTGAAGATATAGATAAAAAGTTTGCTTTATGATGAATATGACTCCGGTAGTTAAACAACTGCTTATTATTAATATTATTTTTTTTATTGGCTCTCAGTTAGTGCCAGTTTCTTATGAATATTTTGCGATGTTCTTTCCAGAAAATCCAAGTTTCAAAGTTTGGCAGCCAATCACTCACATGTTTATGCATGGCGGGATTATGCATATAGCATTTAATATGTTTGCATTGGTTTCTTTCGGATCAGCTTTAGAACATTTTTGGGGAGGTAAAAAGTTTTTGTTTTTTTATATCTCATGTGGTTTAGGTTCGGCTTTGCTTCATACAGCGGTAAACTATTACTTTTTTGAAGATACCATTAGCACTTTAACAGCAAATGGTTTTCATAAAGCTGATATCTTAAACATTTTGAGTCAGGGAAAAATAGATACCAGATGGCAGAGTTTAGTAAGTGTTGCTCAATTTGATGGTTTTACTAGTGCTTATATAGGAACTGTTGTGGGAGCTTCTGGCGCTATTTACGGTTTGCTTACTGCTTTTGCTTTTATGTTTCCTAATGCAGAATTGGCACTTTTATTTATCCCAGTTCCAATTAAAGCTAAATATTTTGTTCCCGGACTTTTGTTAATGGATTTGTTTTTAGGTGTTAAAGGTACTTCTCTGTTTGGAGGAGGTGGAACAGGAATTGCACATTTTGCCCATGTTGGTGGTGCAATAACTGGGTTTTTGATGATGTGGTATTGGAAAAAAAATCAATTCAATAACAACCGTTGGAATTAATTTTTAACTTTAAAGTACAAATTCTAAAACAAAAGAGTTTTTATGAATATTCTAGACGATTTAAAATTACAGTATAGATTGGGTGGTATTGCAATGCGTGTGATGTATTGGAATATAGGATGTTTTATTGTATCACTTATTTTCTTCTATCAATTTTCAGTTGGTCAGTTTGCTTTTCCTAGCTGGTTGGCTTTATCGTCAGATCCTCAGGTTTTTATGTTTAAACCGTGGACTTTTTTAACGTACGCTTTTTTTCATGATGGATTTTTGCATCTGTTGTTCAATATGATGGTGCTTAATTTTGCGAGTACTTTATTCTTGACTTATTTTACTCAAAAGCAATACTTAGGATTGTATCTTCTAAGCGCTCTTTTTGCAGGAGTGATTTTTGCGCTGAGTTTTTATTTTTCTAATATCAGCGGTTCTATTGTTGGAGCTTCTGCTGCTATTATGGCTATTTTAGTGGCGGCGACGACTTATTCTCCTTTAATGAACGTTCGTTTGTTTCTATTCGGAAACGTGAAGCTTTGGCATATAACAGCGGTTATTATAATTTTAGATTTAATGCAGTTCCGTCTAGGGAATATGGGCGGACATATTTCTCACCTTGCTGGTGCTTTCTTCGGGTTTATTTATATTAAACTGCTTCAGAACGGTACCGATTTAAGTGTTATTGTTTCTAAAACGCTTGATTTCTTCGTAAATCTTTTTAGAAAATCTCCTACGACCCCATTTACAAAAGTTCATAAAAATTACAAAAAACCTACAGAAAAAACGACATCAAGAATTGTTACGAAAGATAAAACGCAACAGCAGATTGATGAAATTTTGGATAAAATAAGCCAGTCAGGATATGATTGCCTGACTAAGGAAGAAAAAGAGTTTTTATTTAAAGCTGGAAAATAAACTTGTAGGAGAAAAATATGAAAAACCTTTCTTGGTTTAATAAAATAATGTTCTTTTTGAACATAGTGCTGACTGTGCTTACATTTAGCATCTATGTTTTACCCTTTTTAGCACCTAAAAGTTTTCCGCTTTTATCGGTGCTTACTTTGTTTATGCCTGCTTTTTTTGTGGCAAACGTATTGTTTTTTGTCTATTGGGGAATTCAGTTCAAAAAACGCCTTATTCTGTCTGGTTTGGTTCTGCTGACTGGAATTACATTCATCAGTAAATTTTATAAGTTTTCTGGCAAAGAGTATGTCAAAGATGAAAAGGATTTCTCTGTAATGAGTTATAATGTGCGTCTTTTTAATGTTTTCAAATGGCTGGATCGTGATGATATTCCGTCCAATATTAAAGCTTTTATAGACGAAAAAGATCCTGATATTCTATGTATTCAAGAATATTCAAATTCGGCACATTTGGATTTAAAAGTTTATCCCCACCGTTATATTTTTATTGATGGAAATAAAATTAAAACGGGACAAGCTATTTTTTCTAAGTTTCCTATTCTTGATCAAGGCAATATTGTTTTCCCTAAGTCAGACAATAATGTAGTCTATGCCGATATTAAAAGAGGAAAAGATATTATTCGTGTTTACAATATGCACTTGCAGTCAATTAAAATATCTCCAGATGTAAGTGAAATCTCTGATGATATTGATAATGTAAATCAGAAGAAATCGCAACGTATTTATGCGAGAATCAGTAAAGGATTCACTCAGCAGCAAGAGCAGGCTGAAATTTTTAAAGAGCATATAAAAAAATGCAATTATCCAATTATTATCTGTGGAGACATGAATAATAGTCCGTTTTCTTATGTGTACAGAAGCATAAAAGGAAAACTAAAGGATGCTTTTGAAGAAGCGGGAGAAGGTTTTGGAGCTACCTATAAATTCAAATACTATCCTGCAAGGATTGATTATATTTTTACGGACAGTAAAATGAAAGTAAAACAATTTGAAAGCTTCTCTGATTTTGAAAATTCAGATCATTACCCAATTATGGCAAGGCTTTCGGTGGAATAATTTATTAGTTCGAAAGTCAAAAGTGGAAAGTCAAAGGTTAAGGTTATATGAGAATTCATAACTCATAATTCCTAACTCACAACTTATATGATTTTCTGTGTTTTTAAATAATCCATTGCAAATTTCCCTTCGTTAAAAAGTAAATCCAAAACACTTAAATTGTTGATAAAACCATGTTTGTCATCAAATACCTGAGTGTATTTTTCAAAAGTATTAACGTCTTTTTTACCGTTTGCTAAATATCTGAAATCGGTAAAATCGGTTACTTCGTGAAAATACTCTGCAGTTTTTCCAAATTCCAATTTCATTCGTAGGCATTTTGTAACAACATCTAAGACTTCGAAGTTTAAATCCATTAAAAATTGGTGTTTTTTCTCGAAAATAGGAGCAATATCATCTTCAAAATACTCAAAGAAAGGAGAACTTCTATAAGCTGCTTCAAGCGATTTAAAGTGCTGTTTCTGCCAATCAAATTCATTTTCGATCAAAATGTCTTTTGTCTTCTGATGTGTAGCTTTAGAATGCTTAACAGGGATATTTAATAATTGAATTCCGTTTGGACTATAGATGTAAGTTCTATTTCTATTAGTCTGTTTCTGAAAATTATCTTCCATTTCAAAAGTAATGCTGTCTGATTGTGCTATTACGGCAAAATGACTGATAGAAGGGAAATAAGTTGGAAGTATTAAGGAATTCATTTTGTTTGGTTTCAAGTTTAAAAGTTTCAGGTTTCAAGTTGACGTAAAAACGTGAAACTTGAAACCTGACACAAAAATAACTTATTTTTTATTATGCTTTATTTTCTCTTCTTTTTTTCCAGATAAAATCTCCTACGAAATAAATAGCAAGAAGTATCAAGAAGTATTTAAAGTAAGAGTGAGGCTGGCCTTCGCCGTCTACAGTTGTAAATACTCTGTTCCAACGAATCTTATTGATGCCTTTTCCGTTAGTATCCCAGCTCATCCAGATGAATACTGGTTTTCCTACTATGTGATTTTCTGGTACGTAACCCCAATAACGGCTATCTTCTGAATTGTGACGGTTGTCTCCCATCATCCAATAATAGTTTTGTTTGAAGGTATATGTTGTTGTTGGTTTTCCGTTAATTAAGAATTTAGAACCTTGCAATTCTAGCTTGTTTCCTTCGTAATTTGTGATAATCTCTTTGTAGAAAGGAAGCGATTCGTTTGTCAACGCAACAGTTTTTCCAGCTTCAGGAATATAAATTGGTCCCATGTTGTCTTGGTTCCATTTATTGATATGAGGGAAAATATCGTTGTTGTCTCCTTTGTCAATTTTTCTAATTACTGCAGTAACTCCAGGAGTGTTTTTGAATCTTTCGGCTCCGGCTTCTGTTAAGGCACCTAGATAAAGTGTGTCTCTTTTTTCTGTTCTAAAGCCAGCAGGATCTGTAATATCTAATTCTTTGAAAATGGTTTCAAAATCGATAGGTGTTTTTCCATCCAATGCTACAGCGTATGAATACTGTGGTTTAGCTCTTTCAGGTAAAACTAATTTTGTTCCGTTGATAAAAACATAGCCATCTTTTATTGATAAACTATCTCCAGGAATACCAACGCATCTTTTTACGTAATTTGATTTTTTGTCAATTGGTTTAATAACACCCGGTCTTCCTTTTGGTTCGAAGAAATAATGAACCGTATCGACAGGCCAGTTAAAGACGACAATATCGCATCGATTTATTTTTTGGATAGCTGGTAATCTTAAATATGGTAATTGTGGCCAGCTTAAATACGATTTGCTTTTTGTCATCGGAATAGAGTCATGAACCATTGGCAATGCAACAGTTGTCATTGGGACTCTAGGTCCATAGTTTAATTTGCTTACAAATAAGAAATCACCAATTAATAAAGATTTTTCTAATGATGATGTCGGAATAGTGTAAGGCTGTACAACATAAGTGTGTACTAATGTCGCTACTATAATAGCAAATAATAAAGAGCTAACAGTATCTGCAGCTTTATTTTCTGGAGTTAATTTACGGTCTTTATGATACTCTAATTTTTGAGTATAATTGACAACATAGATGTAAAAACCTAAAGTAACAAGGCCTAAAATAGTATCTAAAGTTGATTTTTTACCAAATGTTCTTAATGTTTCTACCCATACAACAGGAAACATGATCAGGTTGATGATTGGGATGAAAAGTAATAATGTCCACCATGTTGGGCGTCCGATAATCTTCATTAAAACGATAGAATTGTATACCGGAATTGCAGCTTCCCAGCTTTTTCTTCCTGCCGCCTGATATAATTTCCATGTTCCAAGAAAGTGAATAATTTGAATACCTAGGAAAAATACGAACCAAGAGTAAAATGTCATAATATTGTATTTTAAGTTTCAAATTCAAGTTTTTAATGCCTTGAATTTTGGTCAATTTATTGTAAGTTTAGTACATCTTTCATAGAGAAAATTCCCTGTTTTCCTGCTAGCCATTCTGCTGCAATAACAGCACCAAGAGCAAATCCTTCACGGTTATGCGCAGTGTGTTTAATTTCGATGCTGTCAATTGGCGAATCGTACGTTACAGTATGAGTGCCAGGAACTTCTCCGATTCTTTTTGCTTCAATGCGAATTTCATTCTTTTGCGCTTCATCCATAGTCCAATTTGCGTAATTGCTGTTTTCAATAACGCCTTGTGCTAGAGAAATAGCTGTTCCGCTTGGTGCATCAAGTTTGTGGATATGGTGAATTTCTTCCATCGAAACTTTATAAGAATCAAATTGATTCATGATTTTAGCCAAATACTCGTTTAGTCCGAAGAAAATATTTACTCCCAAACTGAAATTTGAACTAGAAATGAAACCTCCTTTTTTCTCGTTGCAAAGAGCAATCATTTCGTCGTAATGCTCTAACCATCCGGTTGTTCCTGAAACTACAGGAACATTCGCATTGAAAGATGCAGAAATATTGCTAACCGCTGCTGAAGGAACGCTGAAGTCAATGGCAACATCGGCTGTTGAAAGTCCGTCGTAGGTGTTAAATTCGTCTTTCTTTAAAACTATTTCATGACCTCTTTCTAAAGCAATTCTTTCGATTACTTTACCCATTTTTCCGTATCCTAAAAGCGCAATTTTCATTATGTTTTGTTTTTGATTTTTTAAATAGAATGTGCTCTATTAAAACTTATAATTAAAGGTTAGTCCGACGTTTGGTCTAAATGTTACATCGTCGGGATAAATTTCTGGACGCATTGAAAGTCTTTCGTTTACGTTAAACTGTATCAAGGCGGCGTCAACATTGGCATCGATAATGTTTAAAACATAGAATCCGACAACAAACAAGGCAGAGAGATCTCTGTTTCTTTGATAGAATTTTTGTCCATCAACAAGACGGCTGTCATCCAAAAATTGGTATTTGTCATCGTTGTAGCCTTCTAATCTTCGTTTGTAGGCGTCACGATAATCGTGGTATTTTTTATTGTTGTCTATATAGAAATACAAACTGGTTCCGATTGCTCCGTAGACCAATGGAATTTTCCAATATTTTTTGTTGTATGCTTGGCCTAAACCGGGTAGAATAGCAGAATAAAAAGCTGCTTTTGCAGGTGTAAGCGGGTCTATTTCTTGTAATGCAGTAGTGTCTTTTACGACCAAAACCGTGTCTTTTTTTACCTGGGCAAAAAGAGAAACGGTTCCTGTTAGAAAGAACAATAGACCAATGGGGACAATTTTATTCACTATCCGTTTATTAATTTTATAATTCTGTTAAAGTCAGCTTCAGAATTAAATGGAATTGTAATTTTTCCTTTTCCGTTACCAGCGACTTTTATATCAACTTTTGAGCCAAAATAATCGTTGAAAGTGTTTTTCTGAGTTTCTCTAACTACAAACGCAGATTCGGCTTTAGGTTTTCCATCAGCTTTTGGCTGTTGGCCTTCGTGATAATTTTTAACTAAAGCTTCTGTCTCACGAACTGATAAATTTTGACTAACGATTTTTTGATAAATATCAGTTTGAACGTCTAAATCTTCAATGTTGATAATTGCTCTACCGTGTCCCATGCTGATAAAACCATCACGAATACCAGTCTGGATAATCGGATCTAATTTTAGAAGACGTAAGTAATTGGCAATTGTCGAGCGTTTTTTTCCCACTCTTTCACTCATTTGTTCTTGAGTTAATTGAATTTCGTCAATTAAACGCTGGTATGATAAAGCAATCTCGATTGGATCTAAGTCATGACGCTGGATGTTTTCAACCAATGCCATAACCAATGATTCGTTGTCATTTGCAATACGGATGTAAGCAGGGACATGAGTCAGACCTACTAATTTAGATGCGCGAAGACGACGTTCTCCAGAGATTAACTGGTATTTATTAAAATCTAATTTACGAACAGTAATAGGTTGAATTACACCAAGTTCTTTAATAGAAGTGGCTAATTCGCGTAATGATTCTTCATTAAAATTGCTTCTAGGCTGAAACGGATTTATTTCAATTGCACTTATTTCAAGTTCAATGATATTTCCAACAACTTTATCAGCATTTTTATCTTCTACTGATTTAATGTCGTTTTCCGGATCTTTTAATAAGGCAGATAATCCTCTTCCTAAGGCTTGTTTTTTAATTACTTTTGTCATAAAAACTATTTACTGTTTTTCTTTATAATTTCTTGTGCTAAATGAATATAGTTTACGGCACCTTTACTTGTAGCATCATAGTTGATGATACTTTCTCCAAAACTTGGAGCCTCACTTAATTTTACATTTCGCTGAATTACAGTGTCAAAAACCATATCGTTAAAGTGTTTTTGAACTTCTTCTACAACCTGATTAGATAAACGTAATCTTGAATCGTACATAGTTAGCAATAAACCTTCAATGTCAAGATCTGGGTTGTGTATTTTTTGAATACTCTTAATAGTGTTCAATAATTTTCCTAATCCTTCAAGTGCAAAATATTCACACTGAATAGGAATAACTACAGAATCTGCTGCTGTTAAGGCATTCAGGGTTAACAAACCTAAAGAAGGTGCGCAGTCGATAATGATGTAATCATATTCTTCTTTTGCTTCTTCCAATGCTTTTTTAAGCATGTATTCACGGTTTTCTTTGTCAACCAATTCAATTTCGATAGCAACAAGGTCAATGTGAGCAGGGATCACGTCAACGTTTGGAGCTGTACATTTTAAAACGGCTTCTTTTGGTGTTACAGTATGCTCAAGTATTTGGTAAGTTCCGGTTTCAACTGTTTCTACGTCAATTCCAAGACCAGATGTAGCATTGGCCTGTGGATCAGCGTCGATCAATAATACTTTTTTCTCTAAAACACCTAATGAGGCAGCAAGATTTACTGATGTAGTAGTCTTTCCAACGCCTCCTTTTTGATTAGCAATAGCAATGATTTTGCCCATTTATTTTCTGAATTTTGAACCGTAAAAATACAATTATTTATGGTTTCTGAAAATCTATTTTGTTAACATTTGTGAAAGTGTGCTTAATCGGGGTTTTATGGGAGTTTTACAGAAAATAATTTTAGTTATGAATAAAATTATCAGTAGATTTTTTGTGCGATTTAGAGAAGATTCTCATCGTAAAAGACAGAAATCTGATTTTTTTGGTTGAAGGAATAACTTATTTTAAAATTTCGATAGTGACATAAACCAAACCGCTTTTTTTGTTGGTAGCAATATCCATAAAAGCTCTTTTGCTAAGATCAATTTCTCGTCCTTTCACAAAAGGTCCGCGATCTGTAATTTCTACAATAGCAAATTTCTTATTTACTTCATTAGTTACTTTTAATACGGTGCCAAAAGGAAATTTTTTGTGTGCAGCAGTATAATCATTATTGTTAAATCTTCTGCCGCTTGCTGTTTTTCGTCCGTTAAATTTATCATGATAATAAGAAGCGTGGGCATTTTGTTTGTACAACTCGGTTTTTCTTACTGAAGCACACGAGTCAATAAGAGTGGAGTTTTTTTGTTGTGCAATTCCAACGGCAGAAAAAAATAAGGCAATAAATGGTATGATCTTTTTCATTTTGTTTTCTCTTTCTATTTACGGACAAAAAAAGACTATTAAAGAAAAATAGATAAGTTGAATAAGCTTTATTTATGTTAGAAAAAGACAAAATTTTGAGGTTTTGTAGTGTTTTTGATAAGAAAATTGAGCTCAGAAACGGACGTAAAGGTTCGAGATTATTGCTATTTTGGGCTTTCTTAAAATTACAATTATTACAATCTATCAAACCACAAAATGAACATTCTTATGAGTAAAAAAGTAATCTCATTATTGACAGTATTTACGTTTATGATGCTTTTATGCAGTTTTGTTTCACCTTATTCGGCTAACGAAAAAATAGAAGGAAATAAAAATATAGAACGTAAAATTGTTTACAACAAAAAGAAACATAACATCACATTATCATGGTCGGCTTTTGGGACTTCTGGAAATTATACCATTACAAGAGGAGGCAGTCGATTGGCATCTGATTTTGTGCCATTAGGATCAACTTCTGAATTGACATTTATCGATAATAAACCTAGCAGAAATAAATATGAGAACTATTATAAAGTAAGTCGAAATGATATTACGATTATCATTTCGCTCGAAAATCAGATTTTTGGAGACAATATGTATTTCTACGACAGAAAATATGAAAAGGCAGAGACGGCGCGAAATGAAATTAATTCGCAGTTTAGCAGTATTGGTTTAGGAGGTGCAAATGGTGAGTGGACAGCAAAACGTCAAGCGTATTATTTTAAGCCAAATGTTGACGGACAAACATACGATGTCGGCGGATCTGGTTCTGCGTCTTCAGCAGAGGCAAACGCTATAGAGTTGGGATTTTATTCTCATATTGGAGGTTTGGGTAAAGTGCCTTCAGATGTAAAATTAGGTGCAATTTTTACAAGACCTCATCTTTCAGGCGGAGCAAATGCAACTTGTACATTCTGGCGTTCTGTAGAAAATGTAGAGGTAATGCGTGACTTTTCGTGGACTGTTTCTCAGTCAACAAGTGCAAGAAGATTACTGATTGAAAGTACTTCAAAGTATATTTCTGATATAGGAGATACAAACTTTTGGGGCAGCGGAGGTTTTATCGCCGATGCTCATTATACAACTTCAAGACCAAATTGGGGAGGGCAACAGCAGTGGTATACTAGAAATACAGTTTTTCCTTCGGGCTCAGGGGCTATGGGAGGTTCATACAATATGGTTTGGCAGGGATGTGTAAACCCTCCACAAGCAAATGAATCTAATTCTCCAATTTCGACAACACCAATCATTAGAGAAAAACCGTTTCTTTTTATTGATAGTGATGGAGAGTACAAAGTATTTGTTCCAGCATGGCAAAAAGATAGAGTAGGAGTTTCTTGGTCTGCAACAGATATAGGGAAAGGTGAAATTCAAGATTTGGCTGTAAATTGGTATGTTGCAAAAGAAAACGATACAGATGCCGAAATTAATGCAGCATTAAAAGCAGGGAAAAATATATTTTTTACTCCTGGGCATTATTCTTTAAATGCTCCAATTCAAGTAAACCGAAAAGATGCTATACTTCTTGGTGCTGGCATTGCTTCTGTGACACTAGAGCCAACGGAAAAAAATGTGTGGGGATGTGTCTATGCCGATGATAAGGACGGAATTATTATTGCGGGACTTTTAATGGATTCATTAAATAGTACAACATATCAAGTTAGAATTGGTAATGAAGGAGCAAATGCAGATCATTCTAAAGATCCTATTTTATTGAGTGATATTACTTGCAGAGTTGGAGGAGTGCAGTCAAAAAACATTCAAATTCAGGCTTCGATGCAAATAAATAGTAGTAATGTAGTAGGAGATCATTTCTGGCTATGGCGTGCCGATCATGGTTCGCAGAAAGGTGGCGACGCACGCTGGAAAAGAGATAGATGCAAAAACGGACTTATAGTTACTGGTAATGATGTTGCACTTTATGCATTATTTGTTGAGCATTTTCAGGAATATGAAGTATTGTGGTTAGGAGAACGTGGTAGAACGTTTTTCTTTCAAAACGAACCACCATACGATGCCCCAAATCAAGCAAGCTGGAGCAGTCAAGGTGGGAAAGTTGATGGTTATGCAGCATTTAAAGTAGCAAATACTGTAAAAGAACATCATACTATAGGAATGGGATCTTATGCTGTTTTTACAGGAACTGACGGAAATGTAAATAAGAAAAACGGTTTTGAAATTCCGAATAGTCCAAATGTGAAATTGGAAAAAATGTGTATTACTCGTTTTGCAGGTCCAGGAAATATTCAAAATGTTATAAATGGTACAGGTGGAAGCACAGCAACTGGTGCAAAACGTGTTGCAGCATATAATAATGGGGAAGGCACACAGCCTTTTGATGAGGAATTTACTTTGCCTAATAAAGAATCTTATCCTGCTTATATAAGTATGGAGAAATAATAAGAACGGTTTTTTTGCCACGAATTCGCGAATTGTTTTTTCAAATCTTCGTGATTATTTATTCGAATTAATTCGAATAATATTAAGTAAAGTATTTAAAAAGAAAATTCGTGAATTCGTGGCTATTTATTTCGTTTCGGCTTTGTTTGAGGATATAGCCAATGGTTTCAACCATTGGAACACAATGTATGAAAAATAAAAAAGCCGAACATTTCTGTTCGGCTTTTGTCGGGGTGGCAGGATTCGAACCTGCGGCCTCCTGCTCCCAAAGCAGGCGCGATAACCGGGCTACGCTACACCCCGAAGATGTATTTTTTGTTGTAGTGCCCGAAAGCGGATGCAAAGATATAAATAAATTTGATTTGTAAAAGGAAAAAATGAAAATAAATAAAACTTATTTGCACATAGCTATTTCAGATTTATTTTCGTCGATATTTTTTATAATAAAGTTTACATTTGCAACTCAAAAAAACTATTACTATGTCAAATACAATCGAAAAAATTAAATGCCTTATTATAGGTTCTGGTCCTGCAGGTTATACTGCGGCAATTTATGCAGCCAGAGCTAACATGAATCCAGTGTTATATCAAGGAATGCAGCCTGGTGGTCAATTGACTACAACTAATGAGGTTGAAAACTTTCCAGGTTACGTTGATGGAGTTACAGGACCAGAAATGATGATTCAATTACAGGAACAAGCAAAACGTTTTGGGGCAGATATTCGCGATGGATGGGCTACAAAAGTTGATTTTTCTGGAGATATTCATAAAGTTTGGATTAATGATACAATCGAATTGCACTGTGAAACTGTAATTATTTCTACAGGTGCTTCGGCTAAATATTTAGGATTACCATCAGAACAGCACTATTTAAATATGGGTGGTGGAGTTTCTGCGTGTGCAGTTTGCGACGGATTCTTCTATAGAAACCAAGATGTTGTGATTGTTGGAGCAGGAGATTCTGCTTGTGAAGAAGCACATTACTTATCTAAACTTTGCAAAAAAGTAACGATGTTAGTTAGAAGTGATAAATTCAGAGCTTCTAAAATTATGGAAGAGCGTGTTCGTAAAACTGAAAACATTGAGATTCTAATGAATCATGATACTGTTGAAGTTTTAGGAGATAACAATGTAGTTCATGCCATTAAAGCTTTAAACAAAACAACTGGCGAAACAATCGAAATTCCTGCAACTGGTTTCTTCGTGGCAATTGGTCACAAGCCAAACACAGATATTTTTAAAGATTACATTACTCTTGACGAAACAGGATATATCGTAAATACTGCAGGTACATCTAAAACAAATGTTGATGGTGTATTCGTAGCAGGAGATGCTGCAGATCACGTATACCGTCAAGCAATTACTGCTGCAGGTACAGGATGTATGGCGGCATTGGATGCTGAAAGATATTTGGCTTCAAAAGAATAAGTTAAAAAGTTTCAAGTTTCAGGTTTCAAGTTGTTGGAAAGCTGAAATCTTTGTAATAAAAAATCCCAGCCTAAATTTTAGACTGGGATTTTTCTTTTTCGTTATATTGATTTTTAAACTTTAAAAAGCTTACAAAGTCGTTGCTTTTGGTTTTGCTGCGCCTGGTTTTTTTATCAGCTTTGCTTCTTCGCTAAAGCGTGTAAGTTCTATTTTCGGATCACCAAATAATGAAATTTCAGACTTGTCTCCAGCTGCTATTGCGATCGTGTTTTCTGCTAAAATAGTAGCAACAGCAGAACCTTCGGCTGTAACATTTGCATCTTTCAGAGTAAATTTTGTTCCGGTAAAAACAGAATTATTGTCTAATCTAATAGTTGCTTTTTCTGCAATACCTTCGATTGCTGCAGTGGCTTTCTGATAAAGATCGCATTTAAATTTTATTGCAGAAACCAATGTTTTAACTCCAGCATATTTACTCAATTGTAAACTTCCGTCTTCAGCTTTTAAATTTAGTTCTGTTCTAGATTTATCATCAGCGATTAGAGTGAATTTTTTTGAATTCACATTCAAGTACAATTTCGAAAAATCAAGACAATTCATTGTAATGTCATCCAATTGCAATTCTTGAATGGCATAAACTATTGCTTCATTTTTAGTAATTATTTTATTTAGCGATTTAGTATAAGTAACCTTAACAGATAGTTTCTTAAAAATAGTAGATTCCTTATTAGTGTATAAACGAAGTGTTTTTTCTCTTAAATCCATCCCTACAATATCGTGTAGGTTGTCATCGGCCTCAATTTTAATTTCGTTTTTTTCTCCCTGTTCTAGATAAACTTCCAGATTATCATCTACTTCAAGAGCATCAAAACTTCCAACTTCTTTTATTGAGGTAGTTACAACTTTAGAACCTTTAATTTTTTCTCTTTTTTGAGCGAAAGTCAGAGTCGTAACAAATAATAATAGGAGTAGGGCGGTACTTTTTTTCATTAATTCTAGATTTGATTTTGACAAATATAAAAAAATCATCCACTTTTGGTGAATGATTTCATTTATATTTAACAGTTGCTTTTTTAGCTTTTGCTTACACTTCCGCCAGATGTTGCAGATTTTTCAATTGTTTTAGGATTGCCGCTGTAGTTAATATTTCCACCGCTAGAAGCATCTGCTTTTAAACTTAAGATTGGACGTACAGAAACTGTTCCACCGCTAGAAGCATCTGCATGAATTTCATTTGCCATTAATTTTTCGGCATCAATACTTCCTCCACTAGAAACAGAAGTAGTAAGGCTTAAAGCTTTTCCCTCTATATCTATAGAACTTCCGCTTCCAGCATCTATTGCAATTCTGTCCGATTCGATTTTAACATCCATAGATGCTGCGCTCGAAGCTTCTAAAGTAATGTCTTCGCCCTGAACAAGTCCGTTGGTTTCAACAGTTGAGGCGCTAGAAGCTTCTATTTTATGAACAGCAGGCATCTTTACAGTTACTTTTTTTGATGTAATGTTGCGGAAAGAACTGTATTTGCATTCAATAATAAGCGTTCCGTTTTCAACTTTAGTAACAATTTCTTTTTGAAGATTGTCATCGGCTTCAACTGTAATTTCCGTAACATCAGCCTGTTCAATGACCACATCAATAGCGTTACTTACAGAGATATTTTTAAAATCTCCTTGAACCGTTCTTTTTTCTGTGGTTACATTGCCACTTCCTTCAATTGCGTTCATGTTAAAGTTGCATGAAGCAAACAATAAAGCTGTAACAGTTGCAATTATAAATTTCGTAATATGGATGATTATTTTTATCATGGTTTAATTAATTTTGATTATCACTCCGTTTTTATCAGTAGTTAGTTTTCCTTTAGTTTTTTTTCCGTTTAAAACTTCTTTTCCATTAATTTTAACCGAAACTTCTTTTATGGTGTCATTTGTGCTGCCAGTATTATTTTCATAGTCGTTTTCGTAGTCGTTTTCATAATCATTTTCGTAATTGTTCTCATCAGCAGGGCAGTTTAAACATTTTACCTTAGATCCGATAACTTTGTAATTATAATCTCCGTTGTAATTTAATTCGAAGAAATTATCATCTGAATTATAGTAATCTCTTACAGAAGAATCCGGTTTTACTAATTGCCCTTCTGGCAAATAAAGGTAAATGTCAACTTCTTGTCCTCTGAATTTATTTTTTACATCTGTCAGAAAATAGTTATCCAAAAGTAATTGATTTCCGCTAATTTGAAACTTATAGGTAATTTTTTCTGCTCTTTTTTTAGCATTTGTAAATGAGTTTCCTCTTGCACTTTTTTCGATCTGAATGAACGGAGCCGATTCATCTGTGTGTAATACGTGTAAACGGACATCATTAGAATAAATCAATTCGTTGTTTGCAGAATCTTGTACAAATTCAAACTCTCTATAGTGGTT
Source organism: Flavobacterium sp. UW10123 (assembly GCF_040538975.1). Lineage (NCBI taxonomy): Bacteria > Pseudomonadati > Bacteroidota > Flavobacteriia > Flavobacteriales > Flavobacteriaceae > Flavobacterium > Flavobacterium sp. UW10123. The sequence goes on along the minus strand of NZ_JBEWQE010000010.1, from coordinate 156,958 downwards.
CAAACTTTTTGTATAATAATCATTGTACTTAAACTTGATATATAAAGTATCAGTTGGTTTAATTGCCAGAACTTTTTTCTCTACTACTTTATTATCGTATGAAATTTCAGTTGCCTGTTTGATTCCGATACTAGTAAGAATTGCGATAGAAATAATCCAAAGTGCTAAAAGCGTATATTTTGTAATGTTTCCGATTGATTTTAAGTTTGGAGATAACAATTTAAATCCTAAAAGAGTTAAGAAGAAAAACGGAATCCCAACAGCAAAGAACATTAACAATCCAAATGACCAAAGTGGATATTCTGTAAAGTTTCCAGCTTCAACAAAATTCTGCCAAGGGAAATCGATGAAAATATTTGTTCCTAAAGTAAATACGCCAATCAATAACATGATTAAAGTCGAAATCCCTGATATAATTAGAATTACTCCTAAAAACTTAGCAAAGATTTTAAAAACCGTCATAACAAAGTCTCCAAATGAACTACTTATTCTCCCAGCTCCCGACTTTACTTGGTTTCCCATTTTGTCATAATCTGCATTTTTGAATTTTTCAGAAAGTGAATCAATTTCTTCGCGAACTTTTTTTTCGATGTTCGAAATTGTTACTGGTTCTCCTGTCATTTCCAATTTTTCAGAAGTTGTAACCGCTTCTGGAGTTACAATCCAAAGAACGAAGTAAGCTAAAATTCCAGTTCCAAAACCTGCGAAAACGAAGATTAAGAATAGGATTTTGATCCAAACAGCGTCAATTCCAAAGTAATGCCCTAAACCTGTAGCCACACCTCCAATCATACCTTTTTCTTTGTCGCGGTATAATTTTTTGTGTTTTCTTGCTCCGTAATTATTGAAAGATTGATTTGTGTTCTCTTCATCTTCAATTCTATAGTCTTCAGGTTGTCCCATTACTGTAATCACCTCGTCAACATCTTTCAGTCCAACAACATGTTTTTCGCTTTTTTGTTTTTCTGTCAATAATTCAGAAACACGCATTTCGATATCTTTAATGATTTCATCCTGACCAGATGAGTTGTTAAGTGATCGTTTTATAGCGTCAAAGTAGCGTGTCAATTTTAAGTATGCATCTTCATCGATGTGAAAAAACATCCCGCCTAAGTTAATATTTACTGTTTTGTTCATGACTTATTGATTTTGATTGGTGATTAGATTTACGGCGTCGGATAATTCTGTCCAAGTGCCGCTAAGTTCGTTTAAAAATGTTTGTCCTATTTCGGTTAATCCATAATATTTTCGTGGTGGCCCAGAGGTCGATTCTTCCCAACGATAATTTAGTAAACCGTCATTTTTCAATCTAGTTAACAACGGGTAAACGGTTCCTTCTACAACTAGTAATTTTGCGTTTTTTAAAGTGTCTAATATTTCAGATGTATATGCGTCTTTTTCTTTTAAAACTGATAAGATGCAAAACTCAAGAACACCTTTGCGCATCTGTGCTTTTGTGTTTTCAATGTTCATAATTTCATTTTGTTTTTTTTTGATTGAACAATTCGTTTTTTGATTGATGATGATTTGATTGATGATTGATTTCGAAACTTATTTGATTGATTGATGTTTCGACTATAACTTTTAATTTTTTAGTATTACTTTATAAAAGGAATCGTAATTGGATATTTATATAATTCTCCGTTTGAAGCTTTTATAGAAGCATAGATTACTAAAAAGAATTCAACAAATTTTAATAATCCGAAAAGTATAACAGCTGTTATGCCTACACTTAACATTCCAATGTTTGCCTGAAAGTTAAAGTTTCTGATTACAAAATCGTCGTCATTAAAAACGGCTTCTAATGGAAGATTCTGCAAGAAAACAGTAACGAAAATCGGGATCGCAATAAGCGCTAAGATCAAAGAATAAAGCAAAATGCTTAATTGAAAGTTCAAAGCCTGTTTTCCGTGATGATCTGCAAATTCAGACTTGTCTTTATAATTTGTCCAAATGATTAGCGGAAAAATATAGTTCCCAAACGGAATTATATATTGGCTTAAAGTACTCAAATGAGTAAATGCTGCTGTATTCTTTTCTGATGTTTTTTCCATGATGAGTGGTGTTGTTGTTTCCATGATTAAAAGTATATAGTAATTTCTTATGCAAATATATGTCTAAAAAACAGTATCTTGTTTTGCATAGTACTAATTATTAACAAAAATTTAACAATTTATAAAGTAAGAATATAGTTTTTAATTGTTGAAAATCATTGGGAAGTACTGATTTTATTGAGGTCTTTCTGATAATTTAATAATTTATTGTGCATGCATAGTTTTTTTGTATTTTTACATAAAAAATATTTCCTATGGCACTTTCGGTATCAAAACTTAATAAATTCGTCTTATTCAAATTACCTTCTGCATACTTTTGCGGGGTGCGTGTAAAAGATATAAACGATAGCAGTTGTACAGTTACAGTAAAACACAGATGGATCAATCAGAATCCTTTTAACTCAATGTATTTTGCTGTTCAGGCTATGGCTGCAGAGTTAACAACAGGAGCTTTGGTGATTTCTCAGATACAGCAAAGCGGAAAAAAGATTTCTATGTTAGTAGCCAACAATAAAGGAAACTTCACCAAAAAAGCTACGGGAAGAATTACATTTGTTTGCAAAGACGGACATTTAATTGCTGATGCCATCAAAAAGACAATTGAAACTGGAGAAGGGCAAACGTTCTGGATGAAATCTATAGGAACTAATGAAGAAGGAGTTCAAGTTTCTGAAATGGACTTTGAATGGAGTATTCGAGTGAAATAGTGGTTTATTGCCACAGATTACAGGATTAAAAAGGATTATCTTTTGAGGAACTTTTACAAAATTTAAAACTTTGTCAAAGTTGATTAAGAGCTAGATATAAAAAAAAGACCTCAAATAATTGAGGTCTTTTTTGTTGAAATCAAGTTTCAATTATTTTTTAACGCAACAAGACTTTTTATCTTTTTTATCAGTTGATGTCTTTTTGCAACAAGATTCTTTCTTTGCTTTTTCTTTTGTTGCAGGTTTCGTTTCTTGAGCCATTACGCCAATCGAAAATAAAGCTACTGTTACTACGGTGATTACTTTTGTCATTTTGTTTAAATGTTTTTTGTGTTAGAGATTATAATTGGTAAATCAAATATAATCCGAATTCTTATAGCTGATTCTTACAAATTGTTAATGTTTTTGTAAAATCTGTTAATGAGTTGTAAAGCCTTCCCCCATTGTATTTAATAGTTAAGATTAACCCCAAATCCAATTCCCATATCGCTATCATAATGCGTTGTGATTCCGAAGTTACGGGCAACAATATATTTTAAACCAGCCATATATTCTTTATCCGTATTCCACATTAAATTCATTCTAAGTCTCTGCGAAAGCGGAATATCTTTTCTTTCAAATTGTACTCTTACATTTCCGTCCGTATAAACCTCGACTTGTGCTTTTATGAGCATTGGCAAAGTATATTCAGCTCCCAAACTGAAAACCGAACGGTTGTCTTTGGTGTTTTTTTGTCCCCAGAGATTTTGTTCCTGTTCGTCCATTCCCATTTTTCGGTAACGCCAATCAAAACCGATAAAAGGCATGAACCATTGATTTTTTCCAATGTAACGGCCAATATGTGTTTCAGTTTCGTAACCATGTTTGTCGTTGTAACCCAATCTCCATTCCGTTCCAATACTCCATCTTGTATTGCTAAACATTGCTTCACCATCATTTCCATTCGTAGCAAAATCATTTTCTGCCATAAAATGAAACATACGATCATCCATTTTTAGCATTTTAAAAGCCATTTCAGGATGATGTATTAACGGATTTGGTGCTGAATTTTCGTAAGTAAAAATTCTTCCCATTCCAGCCATCATGTGATATAAAATATGACAGTGAAAAAACCAGTCGCCATCGGCATTTGCCTGAAATTCGATGGTATCGGTTTCCATTGGCATAATATCTATCACATTTTTCAGCGGAGAATAATCGCCGTGTTCATTCAAGATTCTAAAATCATGACCGTGTAAGTGCATTGGGTGGCGCATCATCGAACCGTTGTATAAAACGATACGAACGTTTTCTCCTTTTTTAATTAAAATTTTATCGGTTTCAGAAACTACTTTATTGTCCAAACTCCAAACGTAACGATTCATATTTCCAGAAAGCGTAAAACGCAATTCTTTTACAGGAGCATCTTTTGGAAGATTGGTTTTAAACGGAGATTTCAGCATTCCGTAATTCAAAGTCATAATTTCAGAAGTTTCAGTACTGTCACTTTCCATTTTCATTCCTTCCATATTATGATTGGAATGATCCATTGCAGGTTTTGTATTTTCATCTTCACCCGAAATTTCAGGATACATTACGGCATTCATATCCATTTTGTTGAGAGACATATTCATGCCCATGTCGTTCATGTCGCCGTTGATTTTCATCATGTCGTTCATCATTTTCATGCCTTCAAAATATTCTAATTTCGAAAGATGATGAACAGGCTGTTTTTCGCCATTTCCTAAAAACAAAGATGCAGATCCTGTTCTATCTTCAGCTGTAGCCAAAAAAGCAAAGGCTTTATTATCTTCAGGAATTGTAACCACAACATCATAAGTTTCAGAAACTGCAATAATCAAACGATCAACTTCTACAGGTTCTACGTCATTTCCATCGCTGGCCACAACGGTGATTTTTCCTCCGCCATAAGTCAGCCAGAAATAACTTGAAGCGCCGCCGTTGGCAATTCGCAACCTAACTTTTGAACCTGGTTTAAGATCTGAAAACTGCTGTTCGTTTTTTCCATTAAGCAGAAATTTTTCATAATAAACATCACTTACATCCATCGCGTTCATTCGTTTCCATTCGTTTGTAACTTTGGTCGAAAAATGTCCTTGTTTTATCGCTTCGGCATAACTTTGCGTAGTTCCTTTTTTGATAGCAAACCAGTCATTGGCATTGTGCAGCATTCGCTGAATATTTTCAGGTTTCAAATCTGACCATTCACTTAAAATGACTGGAATTGTCGGCAAATCGTCAATTCCTTTTCTGATAGTAGAATCGTCTTTTTTCTTATTGATGATAAACAGTCCATATAAACCAATTTGTTCCTGCAAGCCAGAATGACTATGATACCAATACGTTCCGTTCTGAATAATTGGAAATGTATATTTATGAGTAGTGCCAGGTTCAATAGGCATTTGTGTTAAATAGGGAACTCCGTCTTCTTTATTGGGTAGAAAAAGTCCGTGCCAGTGCATGGAAGTGGTTTCCTTTTTTAATTCGTTATGCACATAAATTTCTGCAATATCACCTTCGGTAAAAGTCAGCGTCGGCATCGGAATTTGTCCATTTACTGCAATCGCGCGTTTTTCTTTACCCGAAAAATTAACAATCGTATCACGAACATGCAAATCGTAACGTACTACTTTTTGAGCCTTTAGCTGAAAAGCAATTAAAGAAAGGATAAGGATATATTTGATTTTCGTCATAGATTATAATTTTAAATAAATTGAGTACAATTTAATTTTGTTAAGCTCCAGCGGAGCTAAATATTTATAGAAATTCAATTACGTTGATATAAAAGAGCTCCAGCGGAGCGAAATATATGGTCAATGAAAAAAAAAGATGTCGCTCCGCTGGAGCTTTACTATCGATACTAATACTATTATCTATAAATATTTCGCTTCTCCGAAGCGTATTTTTTTGTCTATTTTTTTTCGCACAGCGTCATTTAAATTAGTGAACGCCTTTTTTAATCGTCTACCAAAAATGTTTCTATGTGTTTAAAATAATTTCACTCCAACTTACAATTTTAAATTTCTCAATCGCAAAGCATTTACGATTACGGATACAGAACTCAAACTCATTGCCACCGCAGCTAGCATCGGCGAAAGCAATATTCCTAAAAACGGAAATAAAATTCCAGCTGCAATTGGCACGCCCAAAGTGTTATAGATAAAAGCAAAGAATAAATTCTGTTTGATATTTGACATTACAGCATGGCTGAGGTTTTTGGCTTTTACAATTCCGTTTAAATCGCCTTTTACCAAAGTGATTTTAGCACTTTCAATCGCAACATCAGTTCCGGTTCCCATTGCAATTCCAATATTAGATTGCGCTAAAGCAGGAGCGTCGTTGATTCCATCGCCCGCCATCGCCACAATTTTTCCTTGAGCTTGCAGACGTTCGATTTCTTTCAGTTTATCTTCTGGAAGACAATCTGCTTTAAAAGAACTCAAATGCAAATGTTCGGCAACTGCTTTTGCTGTATTAAGATTGTCACCAGTCATCATGATTACCTCAACACCTTGAGCGATTAATTCTTTAATAGCTTTTGCGCTGTTTTCTTTGATGGCATCAGTAATGGCTACGAAACCTAAAACGCTTTTTTCAATAGCGATGTACGAAATAGTTTTTCCTAAATTCTGTTCAAAAATTACTTTTTGTTCTAAATCGGTAGAAACCCAAGCACCAATTTCAGCCATTAATTTTTTGTTTCCTAAAGCGACACTTATGTTTTCTATAGTCCCTAAAACTCCTTTTCCTGCAATAGTTTCGAAGCCTTGAACTTCTTTTAATGAACTATTTTTTGCTTTAGCGAAATTTACAACAGCCTGCGCAAGTGGATGTTCGCTATGCTGATTTAATGAAGCAATGTTTTGAAGCAGAAAATCTTCGTCATTATTTATTGCATAAATTTTTTCTACAGATGGTTTTCCTTCGGTAATTGTTCCAGTTTTGTCGGTAATTAAAACATCAATTTTATTCATGTTTTCCAACGCTTCGGCATTTTTGATCAAGATTCCGTTTTGAGCGCCTTTTCCAACACCAACCATAACTGACATCGGAGTTGCTAATCCGAGCGCACAAGGACAAGCAATAATAAGAACAGCAATCGCATTGATTAATCCGTAGACATAAGCGGGTTCTGGGCCAAATTTTGCCCAGATAAAAAAGGTTACAATAGAAATGATAACTACAGTTGGAACAAAATATTTAGAAACGCGATCGGCTAATTTCTGAATAGGAGCGCGAGATCTGCTGGCATCATTTACCATTTGGATAATTTGTGAAAGCATAGTTTCTGAACCTACTTTTTCGGCAATCATAACAAATGATTTTGTACCATTTATAGTTCCTGAAATTACTGCATCGCCTGTTTTTTTGTCTACCGGAATTGGCTCTCCTGTAATCATAGATTCATCAATACTACTTTCTCCAGTAGTTATTTTTCCGTCAACCGGAATTTTTTCTCCGGGTTTTACACGAAGTAAATCACCTTTTTTGATATTGTGAATGGAGATTACTTTATCTACACCGTTTTCAACCAAAGTTGCCTCAGTTGGTGCTAATTTTAATAATTCTTTTATTGCCCCATTTGTTTGTCCATGAGCTTTGGCTTCCAGTAATTGTCCTAATAAAACCAAAGTGATAATTACAGTCGCAGCTTCAAAATACAAATGAATCGTTCCGTGATGTGATTTGAATTCCGAAGGAAAAATATCTGGAAAAAACATTCCGACAATACTAAATAGGAATGCAACACTTGTTCCGATTCCTATTAATGTAAACATGTTTAAATTCCAAGTCACAATTGATTTGTATGCGCGAACGAAAAACATCCATCCTGCATAAAACAAAACGGGAATAGAAAATAAAAGCTGAACCCAATTCCATTTTTCAATAGACATTATATTGTAAAGCGGATTATTCGGAATCATTTCTGACATTGAAATAATGAAAATAGGAAGCGTAAACAAAATCGCAACTTTCATTTTCTTCAATAAATCAGTGTAGGTTTTATTTTCTTCACTTTCTGAAGCCTGCATCGGAACTAAATCCATTCCGCAGATTGGACAATCGCCCGGCTCGTTTGAAACGATTTCTGGATGCATCGGGCAAGTAAATTGTGCTGCAGTTATAGCAACTTGCGGAACTAAATCCATTCCGCAAACTGGACAATCTCCGGGTTTATTGTATGTTTTGTCGCCTTCGCAATGCATTGGACAGTAATAAACGCCATTTGCACTGTGCTGGTGTACTTTTTTAGTTGTTGCTTTATGATGATCGTGATGCTCTTTTTTATGACTCGAACAGCAAGATTTGGTTTCTCCATGATTTTTAGGAGAATCCATTTCGATAGTATAATTCCCCGCAGCCGATAAAATTTCCTGAAATTTTTCTGTCGGCACATGCTTATCCATTGTTATGGTTGCTGTTGGCGGATTCAAACTAACTTCTGCATGAACGCCTTCGACTTCATTTAAAGTTTTTTCGACTTTAGTTCGGCATCCATTGCACGACATTCCTGAAATTATATATTGATGAGTCATTGTATTGGTTTTTAAGTATTACAATGCAAATTTCCGAACTATCTGTGAGTTCGGTTTGTAGAATTTTGGGAATGATTTGTAAGATTTACTAAATGCTGTTTTTTTATCGTAAAGAGCGCTAAGATTTACGCAAATAGCACTAAGTTTTGTTTGTTTAAAGATTAGAGAGTTCTCAAAGCTTTGCGCATAAAAAGTTAGCCACAGATTAAAAAGATTAACATAGATTTTAAAATCCTTTTAATCCTTGATAATCTGTGGCTAAAAAACTTTTCGTAAACCTTAGCGCACTTTGCGGTTAAGAAACCACTAAATATTCTCGATCTGAATACGCATTTTATCTTTTGACTGTTTGAAAGAAGTAGGGGTAAAGCCTGTTATTTTTTTGAATTGATTACTTAAATGTGCCACATTGCTGTAGTTAAGAATATCGGCGATTTCGCTTAGTGAAAGCTCGTTGTATATCAACAATTCTTTTACCTTTTCAATTTTCTGGCTAATGAAATACTTTTCGATAGTTGTATTCTCAATTTCCGAAAATAAGTTGCTCAGTGAATTATAATCCTGGTTGAGGTTTTCTGCCAGATATTCTGATAGGTTGATTTTTAAATCATTGTTTTTATGATGAACCAAATCGACGATCAGGTTTTTTATTCTTTCGACGGTCTTTGTTTTTTTATCATCAATTAAATCAAAACCTAAGGCTTGAAGATTTTCTAATAAAACTTCTTTTTGCTCGTCGCTGATTTCTTCTTGTAACTCAACTTCTCCTAATTCTACAGAAATAGGTTGAAGTCCGAGTTTTTCGAACTCAGACTTCACTACCATTTTGCATCGGCTGCACACCATATTTTTGATGTAAAGCTTCATATTTATTTGATTGTTTCTACCACATTTCCGCAAGTTAGCATAGAAGAACCGTAGTACGGATTCTTAACTGCTTTTTCTTTGCTTAACCAATCAGCATCTGCCATTGGGCAATATTGTTTGTAGATCGGTTCACTTGGGGTTGAAACTTTTATTAAATCGTAAGTACTTTTAGATAAAGATTTAAAAGTCTCTCGCTGTTTTTTAAGATCTGTAGTTGACGAGATACTTTTGGCATCGGCGGTTAATTTTTTTACCACTTTCATCCAAACGGTATGTTCGTTGCTTTTTAATTTGTCCATTTTAACCGCGGAAATGGCAGTCAACAAAGTTGCAGCTTTCGCTGAAGTTAGTTTGCTATCACTTTTAATAAGTGCATCTTTTACTGAAAAATAAGCATCGTAAACAGATTGTAATTGAGAATCTGCCATTTCAATTTCTGTTAAAGCAGAATTATTTGTTTTTGCTTGGATAGTATTTGCAGTAAATAATACTGTTACTGCTGTTGCTAAAGCTATAATTGATTTTTTCATTTGTATATAATATTTAAGTAAAGGATTTATTTCCTTTAAAATTAATTAAAAATTTCGTTTTAAAAAAGACCCAATATGGGCTATCGTAAATACAAATATTATATTTTCGGCTTCAGCCAAATAGAAGGAAATCCAGAAGAAATAGTAGAATTACTATAAGATGAAATAGTATTTTTTAGAGAAAAATTGAAAACATCGTTTTGGAAATCAAAATCATTAATAGTTAAAAGAAGGTTTAATACTGAGGTATTACAACCAGTATGACGGCATTTTCCTTCGCAATTGTGTTTTTCTTGTTTTGAAGTTTTCTTTTCACAGCATTTTTTTGAACAGCTGTTTTCTTCTTTGGCAGTAATTTCTTTAGAGTATCCAGTATGGCATGCGTAAGTATAACTTGGATTCAAAAAGAAACTAAGTGTTATAAAAAGCAGTATTATGTGGATTTTCTTGCTCAAGAAATTGTTTTTAATAGCACAAATTTAGTTAAAAATGTTCGAGGAAATTACTTTTTAAGATTTCGCTAACTAGAGTTTCTTGAAATCTGTTGGTTTCATGTTTTTACGTTTCTTGAAATAATTGGTCAAATGACTTTCGTCTGTAAAACCAAATTCGTATGCAATCTGTTTAATCGGCAATTGGTTGTTGTGAAATCTTTTTTCGATTAAAGTCAATCTTAAATTATGAATGTATTCGCGATAACTGATACTGAATGTTCGCTTAAAATAAGCACTAAAATAGGTCTGAGCGATATTAAAATGTTCTGCAATAACTTTTATCTGAACCAATTTAGGCTGATAAATATTCTGGTGTATATAATTTGCAATTTGTTCATTATCCAAATGAGTCGATTTCATCTGTAAATTCATACCTCGGATTGTTTCTTTAATTAAACCAAAAAGGGAAAGAATCTGATAGAAAACAATAGGAGAAGAGGTAACATCTATATAATGTCCATAAGTAACAATGTTTTCAACTGTGTTTTTTAGAATCGTTTTACAAGGTTCGTCAAATTTCAAAACAGTTTCTTTTAGGATTTTATCGCGCATGAAACTCTCTGGAGTATTCACTAAAAAATCGTCGCAAGTTAGATTCTGCTTAGAGTTGAAATAATTGTCAGTGAATTTGATAAAAATGAATCGTGTGCTTTTCTTTATATCAAAATAATGTTCATCATCTGGTGAAATTACAAAGAGATCTCCTGCTTTATAAGGCAAAAGGTTATTATTCAAATGATGAATGCCGGTTCCTTTCTTGATGTAAATGATTTCGTAATACGTATGTGTATGCGGAGGAAGATGGAATTTTTCTTCTTCAAACTCGTCAAGAACAAGTGTTTTAAACTGATTCAATTTAGGCATAACTTAAAATTACAATTTTATGTCACAAATATACAATTTCTGATTGAGCTAACAGTGTTAAATTTGCAACGTAGAAATCTATTCCTTTCTACATTAAATCAAAATGAAAAAAAGTCTTATTGCACTCTCTTTAGGAGGGTTAACTATTGGAATTACAGAATTTGTAATGATGGGATTACTCCCAGATATTGCTTCAGATATGAAGGTTTCAATTCCGGTTGCTGGATATTTAATTTCAGCTTATGCACTTGGAGTTGTTATTGGAGCACCTTTATTAGTAATCGCAGGAAGAAATTATGCGCCAAAAAAAATGCTTTTGATTTTAGCTTTGATGCTGGCGGTTTTTAATGCTTTGTCAATTATTGCTCCCGATTATAATGTTTTATTTGCATCTCGTTTTCTTTCAGGTCTGCCTCATGGAGCATTCTTTGGAGTGGGAGCGGTAGTCGCAAGCCGTTTGGCAGATAAAGGAAAAGAAGCCCAGGCAATCTCAATTATGTTTGCTGGTTTAACTATTGCAAATTTGATAGGTGTGCCAATCGGAACTTATATCGGGCATCACTTTATTTGGCGTTATACTTTTGTATTGATTGCTATTGTAGGATTGCTGACATTTTTGGCTATTTATTTATGGATGCCGAATTTGGAAAAAGGAGAAAGCGTAAATATGAAAACCCAACTTCAATTTTTTAAGAAAACCGAGGCTTGGCTAATTATTGGAATCACGGCAATTGGTTTTGGAGGTCTTTTTGCTTGGATCAGTTATATTGCTCCTTTATTAATTAATGTGTCAAAATTTTCACCAGAAGATGTTTCGTCAATCTTGGTTTTAGCTGGATTAGGAATGGTGGTTGGTAATTTTGTGGGAGGTAAACTGGCAGATCGTTTTTCGCCAGCTCCAACAACTTTGGCTTTATTGCTTGTTATGTCTACCGATTTAGTTTTGGTTTACTTCTTTTCATTCAATCAATATATGTCTTTATTTTTAACTTTCTTAACAGGTGCCATTTCGTTCTCGGTTATTGCACCAATTCAAATGCTGATGATTCGTACCGCAAAAGGAGCAGAGATGATTGCTTCAGCTTCGCTTCAAGGAAGTTTTAATATTGGTAATGCTTTAGGTGCATTTTTGGGAGGCTTGCCCTTGGCAGCAGGATTCAGTTATTCTTCTCCTAATTTAATCGGAGTTGTGATGTCGATTTTAGGAATGATTATAACAGTTATATTGATGAGGTTACACCAAAAACAATTGCAGTTGCAACGCATTTAAATACTTAGAATTTAATTCTGTAAAGCCCTTAACTTTTGTTTAAGGGCTTTTTTTGTGCTTTGAAAAAAGTAAACTTATGGTCAAAATTACTTTTTCTGTCACTTTGGTGATTTTATTTATAGGTAAAATCGTTGTAAATTTTAAAAAACGGACGATTTTTTTCAAATTTTTTTAAGAGTATTTTAACTTTTTAAGTGTAAAAATAACACCTGATGATTTCGTAATTAATATTCTTGTAATCGATTGTTTTTTTTGCAATAATCAAATCAAATGAACGATTAATAATAATATTTTTAATATTTTAAAGTGATGTAAATTATACATGTCACATAAAAAGGCGATAAAAATTTTATTATATAGTTTATTTTGGGATTTTTTTGGGAAATTTTATTTTTCGTTTAAAAAAAATATCTATGTTTGTGTAATCGATTACAACTTTTTTTTGCAATGTTCGAAATCGATTAAGTAATAAGAAGGAAAAATGAAGCTTGACTAAAGTTTTGTTGAAGAGATAAATAAATTACTGTTAAATAAAAACCAAAAATATAGCTAAAAATGAATTGAAAGTAACCACAAAAAACCACTAAAACCACCAAGAAAAAACTTTTAATAACTTAAACAATCAACCATGAACTTTAAAGAACTATTAAACAAAGGAGCAAATTTTTGCTTTAAACTTGTTTTCTTACTGTGCTTATTGATCGGTAGTCAAGTACACGCTCAGGGCACAACGATAGAGGGAACCGTGAAGGATGCCGCGGGACTTTCTCTTCCTGGGGTAAACGTCTTAGAAAAAGGAACTAAGAACGGAACTTCTACCGATTTTGACGGGCATTACAAAATAAAACTGACCAATCCGAAAGCAGTATTAAGCTTTTCTTTTATTGGGTTTAAAAGCATTGATATCTCTACAGATGGGAAAACGAAAGTAAATGCAACAATGTCTGAGGATTCTAATAATTTAAATGAAGTTGTGGTAATTGGATATGGAACTTCTAAGAAATCTGATTTAACTGGAGCTGTTGCAACTTTCTCGGGAAGTGAAGCTCGTAAAATTCCTGTTCCAAACGTAGCGGAGGCTTTAACAGGGCGTATTGCCGGAGTATCAGTAAGCAGTTCTGAAGGTTCGCCAGATTCAAATGTTCAGGTTAGAATTCGTGGAAACGGGTCTTTAAGCCAAGACGCTTCTCCATTGTATATTGTAGATGGATTTCCAGTAAATAATATCAATGATATTTCTTCTTCAGATATTGAAACGATGACCGTTTTAAAAGACGCGTCATCTACAGCAATTTATGGTTCTCGAGGAGCTTATGGTGTTATTATCGTTACAACTAAAAAAGGTAAAGATGGTAAAATAGCAGTAAACTTCAATATGTTTTATGGAATGAAAAAACTGGCTAATACTATCGATGTTACTTCTCCAGAGGATTACGTAAAATGGCAGTATGAATATGCTTTGCTTGATCAAAATGATAAAACTATTTTGAGTAATCCAGTTTCTTACACTAAGTATTTTGGTAATTGGCAAGATTATGATATGTACAAAGGCATGAAAGGAAATAACTGGCAGAAACAAGTTTTTGGACGTACAGGAGAAGTCCAAAGCCGTGACTTATCTATTCGTGGCGGAAGTGAAAAAATGAACTATAACTTCAACTATGCGCATTATGATGAAAAAGCAATTATGTTGGGGTCGGACTTTAAGAGAAATAACTTGTCTCTTGCTTTAAATAGTAAAGCTTCAGATAAAATTGATTTAAGTTTTACAGTACGTTACTCAGATACTGAAATTAATGGTGCAGGTATGAATGAACAGAATGAGGCTTCTTCTGCAGATTCTCGTTTGAAAAATATTGTTGGATATGCACCAATTCCTGTCCCAGGTCTAACTACAGATGATACAGATGAAGCAGTTTCTAATAATTTAACTCATCCTTTTGTAGCTATTACCGATAACAATCGCCAACAGTTTAGAAAGAACTTCAATACATTAGGAAGTTTTTCTTGGAAACTTACTTCTGATTTAATTTTTAAAACGGAATTAGGTTTAGATAATTATAATTTCCAAGATTATCGTTTCTATGGACGTACAACGTATTATGTGAAAAATAATCCAGCGGCAGAAAGACAAGGTATGCCTGCATTGATAATGTCAGATAGAAAAGATACTCGTTTTAGAAATGCAAATACTCTTAACTATGATTTGAAAAAAATAATGGGAGAAAACCATAGCTTAAAATTACTTTTAGGAGAAGAGTCTATTAATTATAATAGAAATGATTTGACAAATACAATTCACGGATTCCCATTATCTTTTGAGTTAGATGAGGCAAAGAAATTAACTACACAAGGAACACCAGTTTCAGTTGATAATTTCTATTTCCCAGATGATAAATTACTCTCTTTCTTCGGACGTGCAAATTATGATTACAAAGATCGTTATCTTTTAACAGCGACTTATCGTGCCGATGGTTCAAGTAAGTTCTTAGGAAGTAACAAATGGGGATTTTTTCCAGCAGCAGCAGCAGCTTGGAAAATTTCAGGAGAAGAATTTATGAAAAATGCTTCATGGGTTAATTTGCTTAAATTAAGAGTAAGTTATGGTGAAGCTGGAAACAATAATATTCCGACAGGACAAATGGTTCAAAGTTTTGCATCTACTACATCTACATGGATTAATGGAGTAGATAGCTATTGGGCAGCTTCAAAAACAATGGCTAATCCAGATTTGAAATGGGAAACTACTGTAACACAAAATATTGGTTTAGATTACGATCTTTTCAAAAATAAAGTAACTGGATCTGTTGAGTTTTATAAAAACAAAACAAAAGACTTGCTAATGAATTTCCCAATTTCTGGAGGTTATGATTATCAGTATAGAAATATGGGTGAAATTCAAAACAGTGGTGTAGAGGCAACTTTAAACCTTAACTTAATTGAAAGACCTAAATATGGAGTAAGCGTATCATTTAATGCCGCATTCAATACTAACAGAATTAACTCTCTTGGTGTAATGAAAGATTTTACATGGTCAAGTGGATGGGCTTCTTCTTCAATCACAGCAGATTATTTAGTAAACGTAGGACAACCTCTAGGAATTATGTATGGGTATAAAAGTGATGGACGTTATGAAGTTTCAGACTTTGATTATAATGCAGGAACTTATACTTTAAAAACAGGAGTTGCAGATGCTAAAACTGTCGTTGGTCCAATGAAGCCAGGTGTTATGAAATTAAAAGATATTAATGGTGACAATGTTGTAGATAGCAAAGATCTTACTGTTATAGGAAATGCGAACCCAAAAAGCACTGGAGGTATGGTGTTAAATGCTAATGCTTATGGATTTGATCTTTCTGCAGCTTTTAACTGGAGTATTGGAAACGATGTATACAACGGAAATAAAACAGAATTTTCTACTTCGGTTCCTAATGGACAATATAGAAATTTAGGCTCTGAAATGGCAGATGGAAAAAGATGGACAAATCTTGATCCTAATACAGGGCAGATAGTAACCGACCCTGCTCAGTTGACTGCTTTAAATGCAAATACTACAATGTGGTCTCCATACATGCCTCGTTATGTTTTTACTGATTGGTCTGTTGAAGACGGGTCTTTCTTAAGACTTAACAATTTAAGTTTAGGTTATACTACACCAGATGCTTTAACTTCTGCTTTAGGAGTTTCTAAGTTGAGATTTTACTTGACAGCTAGCAATGTTTTTGTTTGGACTAAGTACTCAGGTCAAGACCCAGAAGCTTCAACTAGAAGAGCGACACCGTATACTCCAGGGGTTGATTATTCAGCTTATCCAAGAAGTAGACAGATGATATTTGGTTTAAACCTTAATTTCTAATTCAGTTAAATTTTCACAAGATGAAACATAAAATATTAATAGCAGGAATGTTTGTTGCAAGTTTTTTTACTTCTTGCTCAGATGATTACTTAGATGCCCCAGCAAAATCAACATTAGATGAATCAGTTATTTTTTCTAATCCAGGATTGGCTGAAGGCGCAATTGATGGAATAAAAATTCCTTTTGCAGAAACGAATTCATATAGAGGCCGTTATCTTCCTTTTTATGGTATGAATACAGATACAGAATGGTATAACTCTTCTCAAACGGTAAGTGATGCGTCAGATTTGTGTACTTATGATGCGCAAACAGGTAACTCTCAAATGAATACAACTAATAATGCTTGGGCAATGATGTACTCAGGTATTGAACGTGCTAATATTGCTATTAGAGGTTTGCGTAATTACGGAAATCCAACACCTGGATCGGAGCTAGGATATTTATTAGGTGAGGCATTAACTTTAAGAGCTATTTATTATGCCGATTTAGTAAAAGCATGGGGAGATGTGCCGGCAAGATTTGAACCGTTAAATAATCAAACTTTATATGTGGCGAAATCAAGTCGCGATGTGATCTACAAGCAGATTATTGCCGATTTAGGAGAAGCTGCAACATTAGTACCTTGGCCAGGTGGAAGTGCTGCAACAAGTAGTGTAGAAAGAATTAATAAAGCGTTCGTAAAAGGATTTCGCGCCCGTTTGGCATTGGCTGCCAGTGGTTACCAACAATATCCTGACGGTATCAGAAGAAGTACAGATCCTGAATTGTCTGTTGCAAATATGTATGCTCTGGCATTGGCAGAATCTCGTTCTGTTATTACAAGTGGTTCAGCACATTTGGAGCCTTCGTTTGAAACATTCTGGAAAAAATACAATCAGGAATACCTAGTTGCAGGTGGAGAATCTTTATGGGAAATACCTTTTTCAGACGGTAGAGGACGCATGTTGTTTACTTTTGCTGTAAAACATACTACAAACGACCAGTTTCATGCAAATGGAGCGAATCGTGGAGGAACTGCGGGACCACTTCCTACTGTTTTTTATGATTATGACCAAGAAGATACTAGAAGAGATGTAACATGTGTTCCTTATAAATATGGCACAGCAGTAAATAATGTCGCTAAACAAGAATTAGGAGCATTAAATACTTGGTATTTTGGAAAATATCGTTACGAATGGATGACTCGTTTTGTAACATCAACAAATGATGATGGTGTAAATAAAATTTATATGAGATATGCCGAAGTCCTTTTAATAGCAGCAGAAGCCGCAAATGAATTAGAAGGCCCAGCCTCGGCAGCTCCATATCTAAAAGAAATTAGAAGAAGAGCATTTCCTGCAGCATCTCAGGCAGCTAAAGTTGAAAACTATGTAAACTCATTAACTAGCAAAGGAGCAATGTTTAATGCTCTTGTTAATGAAAACAAATATGAATTTACAGGAGAGATGGAACGTAAACAGGCTCTTATACGTTGGAATTTATTAAAAACAAAATTAGATGAGGCTAAAGTGAAAATGAAAAGCTTATCTGATCGTACAGGTGATTATGCTGATGTTCCGTCAACTTTATACTACAAATATAAATCGGATAATGTGACTTTAGATATTTATGGTCTTAATCGTGGAGAAATTGCAAATCCAGGAGCAGATTATTCGCAATTCACATGGACTTGGACAGGCTCTACAGCAGATACTAAAATCAATACTTTATACAAACCAGGAGTTGATCCAAACAACAGACAGTTTTGGCCAATTTGGAAGGTTTTTATTGAGGGTAGTAATGGGATGCTAACAAATGATTATGGATACGAATAACGAATGATTCTAGTTAGTGACTTGAAAATTAATAAAGTATATTATGAAAACAAAATATAAAGTAAAGGGATTTGTTGCTGTAATGTTGCTGGCTCTAGCGGTTTCAAGCTGTGAGAGTTACAATGAAGCGGTTATTGACAGTTTAGATGTAAATAGGACTTTTTCGCCAGTAGGCATCTCTGCTGTAGTTAGAAATAAAACTACAGTCGAATTAAATTGGATGGTTAAAGAAGATGCAGATCATTATATTGTAGAAATTAGTGCAGATGATCCTAATTTTAGTACAATTTATAAAACTTTGAATGTCGCCCCAACAGAACTTCCAGTGCAAATTGCATTAGAAGGAGAAACAGTTTATTCTTTCAGAGTAAAAGCAATTAGCGCTACAGGTTTAGAAGATTCTAAGTGGTCTCTTGCTACAGCTACAACTTTGGCGCCAGAGCTTTTCTTGCCTATTCAAGATGGAGATATAGAAGCTAAGCAAGCTACATTGAGATGGACTCCTAATAATAGTGTTGCACAAATTGTTTTAAATCCAGGAGCATTAACGCATACTCTTACAGCGACAGAAAAGACAGAAGGAATTGCCATTATTACAGGATTATCTCCAGAAACAGCTTATACAGCAGAGTTAGTGAATGGTACTAAAAAGAGTGGAAAAACAATATTTACAACAGGAATTGATATTGGAACAGGAATCTTAGTAAAAGCAGAAGATGATTTAAATGCTAAAATTAATGAAGCACCTTCAGGATCTATTCTAGTATTAATGCCAGGAGATTATACTGTATTTACAGGCGAAATACTTTTGAATAAATCAATTACCTTAAGAGGACTTCGTAGTTATGATAAACCAAAACTACATGTGAAGTTTACACTTAATGCAGGAACATCAAATCTTTCATTAATTGACTTAGATTTAGAAGGAACAGCTGTTGGCGATAGTAACTTTATTACTTTGTCTGGAGCAAGTACAAGTTATGGAGACATCTTAATTAGTGGCTGTAATGTTCATGATTATTTAAGAGCCTTGGTTTATGGAAATGCTTCTGCAGCAAAACTGAATTCGTTTACAGTTGATAATAGTATTGTTAAAAATGTAAATACAAATGCACAAGCTGATTTTATTGATTTCAGAAACACTTATGTTGCAAACGTTGTTGTGAAAAATAGCACATTTGATACTTGTTCTGTTGGACGTGACTTTGTTAGAGCCGATGCTGTTGCTCCTGCAAATGGTTTTTCGGGGACAGGATTAACAACAAATGTATTAATTGAAAGCTGTACACTGTATAAAGTATCAAATACTTCAGCTTCAAAGAGATTATTGTATTTACGTTTTGCATCAAATGCATCAACAGTGAGAAATACATTAATTACATCAACAAGTGCAATTTATACAAACCAGCCTGCAACAACAATGCCTACATTTAATAAAAATTATTATAATGAGGCTATAAGTTTTGTAGATGGTACAATTGTAAATAATAAAATTGATGCGTCTGCTACTAGTGCTAATCCGCAGTTTGTAGATCCTGCAAATGGAGATTTCACAGTTAAAAACCAAACAATAATTGATAATAACATTGGAGATCCTCGTTGGTTAAAATAAAAATCGTGGTTGATTAAATAGAAAAAGCGGGATGCAATTAAGTTTGTAATCCCGCTTTTTTAGTTTTCAGTGATGGGGGTTAACTGAAAATTGTAATTGCATTGAAAACTAAAATCATTCAATAGATAAATCGAATTTTTCTAATAAACCCGCAAGTGCCGTATGAGAAACCTTTGTTCCTTTAATTTTATTTTCTGACGGATCAAAAGCATAATTTCTAGAAGTTCTGAAATCGGTTTTTTCTAGAATGCTTTCCACGAAAGTGGCACCAGAAAGATCACAGTTTTTAAAAACTGCTAATGACAAATCGGTGTTGGAGAAATCTGTTTCTTTTAAAGAACAATCTGTAAAGTTGGTTTTTTTTAATTTTTTATAAATGAAGGTAGAATAGTCTAAAAGACAATCTTCAAAATTCATGGAGAATAAGAAACTATTGCAAGAACTAAAATCAAGTCCCATTAATTTACAGCCGATGAATTTGATGTTCTTTACTCCAGTATTTCGTAATGTTGCCAAAGAAAAATTGCAGTTTTTAAAAGTAGAATCCATAAAATCATTATGACTCAAATCACTTTTAGAAAAGTTGCAGTTAATGAATTCGCAGTTTACAAATTCGGTATTGGCTAAACTTTGATCTGAATAATCGATTGTTTCAAAAGTTCGGTTTTGGTATAATTTTGATTCCATATTAAATTTAAAAAGGCATGTAAAGTTTTATTCTAATTCGATACAATCAAAAACAGGATTGTTTTGAAGTAATGCAGCAACGTTCAATTCGCTATCAACTCTCAAGATATTGTCGCAATCTTCGAGATCAAAATTCCACAGCGAATTAGGCAATAATTCATTTAAGAGGACAGAAGCCGATTCAAATTTAGCTTCACTGTCAACGGAGGTTTTAAAAACATAAATCATAATTTGCATTTTTGAGGAAGCAAATTTCTGAAAAACGTCTACATATTTGTTAGGATTCTTTAATCAATGATTAGGACTTATCAATCAATTTTCGGTATCGAATAGGGGAGATTCCTTCTGTTTTTTTAAAGAAACGGCTAAAGTAAGATTGGTCTTCAAAGCCTACTTGCGTTGCGACTTCGCCCACAGAAAGAGTAGTTTGAAAGAGTAGATATTTTGCCTCAAGCAATATGTTTTCGTCAATCCATTTCACGGCAGATTTTCCTGTAACATTCTTTACACATTTATTCAAGTGGTTTGGAGTGACATTTAGTAAAGAAGAATAGTAATTGACCTGATGCTGGGTTTTTATGTGATCGTGAATCAGTTCTTTAAATTTTGCTGTTAATACTTCTGCCGCCGAAATATTTTTAACGGTTTTTACAGCATTTTTATTCATTTCATAAAATAAAGTAATCAGGTATGACTGAACGATATTCAGATCTGTAATCGTCGTCTCAGAATATTCCTTTTTCAATCTTTCTAAAATGTTTGTAATTGGAGCTATATCTTCAGCAGCTAGTTTGATCTTTGGATTTCCTGAAATTTTCAAAAAATCAAAATCATTCAGCAATTCACGGCTGCCGTATTTTCTAATCAGAATATCAGGATGAAATTGGCAGATATAACCTTTATGAATATTGTTTACATTATCGAGGGAAAAAATCTGACCAGCCGGAACCATTATCATTTCGTTGTCTGTTGTGACATATTCCTGATAGCCTAATTTCATAACATGCTGACCAGACGAAATAAAAATTAGAGTATGGCAAGAATGTTTAGAAGGCGGAACAGGATGCTGCATTTGCATGATCTCTTCAATTTCAAGACAGAAAAAATGATCCGAATTCGATTTGAAAAGCAAATGAATAGGATTGTCTTCTCCTAAAAACTTCTCTCGAAACCCTTTTGGATTATAGGTTTTTATTTTATCTGCCTGCTTCTTTTTCATTTTTAATAATATAATCTAAAATCAAGCAGTTTGCAGAGATTGTAATGTTTGGTATAAAGATCTTCGACCACTTCGATCAAATTGTCGTTTTCCTGATACAGACTAAAAAACGCTTTGTCAATCGTACTGCAGCTGGCAATTTTATTGTATGTAGAACCGTAGCCAGAAATAGCTCTTGCGCCAGTAATATCTAAGAAATATTGTGCTTCTTCTTCGTTTAAGTCTAAAACTTTAAGATTGGCAAAATGAATAATTTTGCCTTTCATTTTTCCTTCAAACAATTCGGCAATTTCTTCAATGCTGTAATAATAGTCGTGAAGACAGATATTGTTTTCCTGACCTGGCATGGCTAAATAGATAATTTCGTAATCTTTGAAATTATGATCTTCGTAAAGCAGAATATTCAAACTTTCTTCTAAACCCTCAATCGTGTCGCAGGTTTTATGAATGCTTGAAATGCCTTGGTCAATAGCCAATTCTTCAAGACATTTTACCACATGTGTCGGGGTATGATCGTCTATATCTTTAACGCCTTCAAGGCAGAAAATAAATTTTTCATTATCCATGCAGTTTTTTCTTTCTTTTTTAAGATTTTTTAGTGGTTCTAGCAAATGTATTTTTTAAATCATAAAATCCAATAGATAAAACAGACTTTAACGTCTTTTTTGGATTTTAAATTTAAGTTAGAGCAACGTAAATTTTTAAACGTATTTTTGTAAACCGAAAATAAGTTACGCATGATACATATTAATCAAACAGCATCCTTTGCTGTTGAAGATATATTATTCTGCTTTGCTCTCGAATCTGAAGCAGCAGAAGTTTTTAAAGGCCACAATGTTTTAATTACCGGAATCGGAAAAGTAAATGCGGCTTACGAGTTGACAAAAGCCATTCTAAAGAAAAAGCCTTCTGTCATTATAAATCTGGGTTCGGCAGGAAGCAGCTGTTTTCAAAAAGGCGAAGTAATTTGCTGTACTAAATTTGTTCAAAGAGATATGGATGTTCGCGGTTTAGGTTTTGCATTGTACGAAACGCCTCTTTCTGGTTTGCCGCCAGTTTTAGAATATGGTTTGTTAATGGATAATCTAAAAGAAGGAATCTGCGGAACAGGCGATAACTTCGAAATGGGACATTGCTCAGACGCCTACAATTTGGTTGATATGGAAGCTTATGCTCTAGCGATGATTGCTATGAAAGAAAATATTCCGTTTTTAAGCTTAAAATATATTTCTGATGGAGCCGATGATAATGCTGCAGAAGACTGGACTGTTCAAGTTCATAAAGCGGCGATTGCTTACGGTAAAATTTTAGGATTGATAAAAGAAACGGAAGCCATTTCTTAGTTGAAATGGCTTTTTTAATTTTTAAATTCAAGATATGTTTGCTTTAATGGAGAGCATTTTTTTTATAAAATGTATAAATTCCATTTTCTTTTCTGTAAACACTAAAAATATTAGTATTTGATTCTTTTGAAATAGAATCTCCTATTTTTAGGTCAAAATTATCCTTAAATGTAGAGTCAATTCTCAATCCATCTTGCAAATAAAACTCAGTCGTTCTTAATTGCCAATTATCTCTCTTTACAATAATGCTGTTCACCTCTAACAGCATAAATTTTTTATTCAATTGATTATTATATATAACAAATACAGTAACTGCAGAAATGATAATAACTAGTGGTAAAACTCTATAAAGATTTATTTTTTTCATATTTGTTTTAACTAAAAAATTGGCTTAACTATTGGCGTATATTGATTATTTGCTTGAATGTTTATTAGTGATTTTTGGTTAAGGTTGGCAAATTTGATTTTCAAATATATTGGTATTTTTTATGAAAAAAGATTTAAAAAATCTGATTTTAAAATTAGAAATCTTATAAATGCTAAACTGATAAGTATTTGATGGGTTATTTTTAACTAATACGGAATGTTTGTTTACTACTGAATTTGAGAAACTTTTTAACTTTATAACCTTCATATTTTACTAACTAAAGACTTTCAAAACCAAAATGATTTTAACTATGAAAAAGATAATAATGCTGTGCTGTACTTTTCTGTTTATTGGAAAAACAATAGCGCAGGAAATTCCGTTGGTGGCTAATATTTCTTCGCGAAACAATATTACTCTGAACGGAAAATGGAGTTATATCGTAGATCCGTTGGAAAACGGATATTTTAATTACCGTTTAGAGCCTTTTAAAGACAACGGATTTTTCGAAAATAAAAAATGGAACACCACAGAACTAAGCGAGTATAATTTTGCAACCTCAGCAGTAATGGATATTCCGTCAGATTGGAATTCGAAAGATCAAAGATTGTTTTTTTATGAAGGAACAGTTTGGTTTCAGAAAGACTTTAGCTATAAGAAAGATTCCAAAAACAAAGGAATTCTTCATTTCGGAGCGGTCAATTATGATGCAAAAGTTTATGTAAACGGAAAATTGGCAGGAACACATATTGGCGGTTACACACCTTTCAATTTTGACGTAACCAATTTATTAGTTGACGGAAATAATTTCGTAGTCGTAAAAGTCGATAACAAACGTCATAAAGACAATGTGCCAACCGTAAATATGGATTGGTGGAACTACGGCGGCATTACAAGAGATGTAACTCTAGCTCAAGTTCCGAACACCTATATCGAAGATTATTTAGTTCAATTGGATAAAAAAGAAAAAGGAAAAATTTCGGGTTGGATAAAACTAAATAGCGAATCGACAAATCAAACAGTTTCGGTTTCCATTCCAGAACTGAAAATTAAAAAAAGCGTTACAACAGATTCTAAAGGAATGGCATATTTTGAAATAAAAGCCAATCCAATCTTATGGACACCTGAAAAACCAAAATTATATGGCGTAACCATTTCTAAAGCTGATGAAAATATCGCGGATCAAATTGGTTTTAGAACAATTGAAACTAAAGGCAAAGAAATTCTCCTAAACGGAAAAAAAGTCTTTTTACGCGGAATTAGTATTCACGAAGAAGCACCTTTTAGATCTGGAAGAGCTTGGTCTCAAGAAGATGCGATTACGTTATTGACTTGGGCCAAAGAACTAGGTTGCAATTATGTTCGTCTGGCGCATTATCCGCACAACGAAAATATGGTTAAAGAAGCCGAAAAAATGGGATTAATGATTTGGTCTGAAGTTCCTGTTTATTGGACAATTTCGTGGACAAATCCAAATACATACGCCAATGCCGAACGCCAATTGCACGATATGATTTACAGAGATAAAAACCGTTGCGGAATCGTAATTTGGTCAATTGCCAATGAAACTCCACATGGTGATGATCGTGATGCTTTCTTGAGCAAATTGGCAAAATATGCGCGCACGCAAGATAATTCTCGTTTGATTAGTATGGCGATGGAAGTTACTTCGAGTTCAAACAACATCAATACGCTTCATGATAATATGAATGAATATGTTGATATTGTAAGTTTCAATCAATATTTGGGTTGGTACAGAGGAACCAACGAATCTTGCAAAGACATGCAATGGGTGGTTCCGTACAACAAACCTGTTATTATTAGCGAATTTGGTGGCGAGGCTCTACAAGGTTTACACGGAGATAAAAAAGAACGCTGGAACGAAGAATATCAGGAAGAATTATACATTCAAAACACACAAATGTTCAATCGCATAGAAGGTTTAGCGGGAGTTTCGCCTTGGATTTTGGTTGACTTTAGATCACCAAGAAGACAGTTGCCAAATATTCAGGATTTCTTTAACCGTAAAGGATTAATTTCAAGCAACGGAATTAAAAAGAAAGCTTTTTATGTAATGAAAGATTGGTACAAACAAAAAGAAGAAGAATATAAATAAAGAGAAGTTTTTAAAATTTATTTTTTGTCTGAAAAGTTGTATTTTTGAAAAATAAAAAATAAGAAGTATAAGTAGTTAGCATAAGAATGTTTGGTATCAAACAAGTCAATTTATGTAATCTAAATATTTCGTATTATTTTAAGTCGTAATTATTATCTTTGAACTATGAGTACAGCAACTAAACCAAAACATATCGGCAGAAATATAAGCCGTATCAGAGAGCTTAAAGATATGAAGCAGGATGCATTGGCACTGGCTTTAGGCATAAGTCAACAGATGGTTTCGAATATTGAAAATAGCGAAACAATTGACGAATCAAGACTAAGTGAGATTGCAAATGCTCTTGGAGTTTCTGTGGAAGCAATTAAAAACTTTTCGGAAGAAGCGGTTTTTAATATTATAGGTAATACTATTCAAGATCACGGTACACTTTCGACTACAACAGGTAATTACAATTGTACTTTTAATCCTTTAGATAAAGTTGTAGAACTTTACGAGCGTTTGGTGCAAGCTGAAAAAGATAAAATTGAATATTTAGAAAAACTATTAAAAGAGAAATAGTTCTTTATATGAATTCATAAACAAAGAAAACCTTCAAAGTCATTTTGATTTTGGAGGTTTTTTTATGTTTTTTCCTTAATTTTAATTTGAAAAAATTAAAGAGTGTAAATGGAAGTAGAAATTGTCATAAGATTGCTTTTGGCAGCATTTTGGGGCGCTTTAATTGGAGCCGAAAGAGAATACAGTGGAAAAGCGGCTGGTCTTCGTACTACAATAATGATTTCTGTAGGAGCTTGTTTCTTTACCTTTATGTCCGAATGGATCGGCGGACCAGGAAATCCAGACCGTATTGCTTCTAATATTGTAACCGGATTAGGTTTTCTTTGCGCGGGAGTAATTTTTAGATCAGATAATCATGTTAGTGGCATTACTACGGCGGCAACAATATGGTCGGTTGCAGCTGTAAGTATGGGAGTGGGAGCAGGCTATTATTTTGCATCGGCTTGTGCGGCCTTGATGATTCTTTCGATTCTTACGGTGCTTACCTTTCTTCAGGACAAAATAGACCTCATCAACGCACATAAAACTCTTAAATTAACTTTTAAACGTTCTGATAGTGGATACGCAAGATGCAACGAACTTTTTTCGACTTATGGCATAAAATCAAAATTGATTGTGCAGCGTCGTAATCTGGATCATATAGTTTTAGAATGGCAAATACATGGTCCCAAAAAATCTATCGAATCTTTGTATGCAGCACTTTTGCAAGATCCTGTTTTTGAGGAATTGATATTATAACAATAAAACTATGAATTTTAATTTACAACCCGTTTTAGAAAATGATTTTTGCATTCTTTCTCCTTTAGAAGAAAAAGATTTTGAAGCTTTGTACCAAGCAGCTTCCGATCCTAAAATTTGGGAGCAGCATCCAAACAAAGATCGATGGAAAAAAGAAGTTTTTGAAAACTTTTTTGAAGGTGCCATGAAAAGTAAAGGCGCTTTTAAAATCATAAACAAAGAAACAGGAGAAGTTATCGGAAGTACCAGATTTTACGATTTTAACGAAGAAGACAATAGTGTTTTTATCGGCTATACTTTTTATGCCGTTTCGTGTTGGGGAAAAGGAATTAATCAAAGCGTAAAAAAAACAATGCTGGATTATCTTTTTCAATATGTTTCGAAAGTGAAGTTTCATATTGGTTCAGAAAATATTCGCTCGCAAATTGCAATTTCAAGAATCGGAGCCAAAAAAGTAGCCGAAGAAGAAGTGGCTTATTTTGGAGAAAAACCAAAATTGAATTTTGTGTATGAAATCGATAAATTAAATTGAATCTGCTGAATTATTTCCGAAGACTTGGTTTTTCTTGAATTACATTAAAATAAGAAGCACTAAAAGCCGAAAGACTTTTGTAACCAACTAAATGGGCAATTTGACTTAAAGTATATTGTTTGGTATCTAAAAGTTCAATGCTTTTTAGAATGCGAATTAACTGCAAATATTTTTGAAGTGTAATATTGGTTTTCTGTTTAAAAATCCTTTGCAAGCTGCGAACCGACATTTGGGCTAGATTAGCCAATTCGTCAATTTCAAAAGCATATTGATAATTTTTGTTGATGTAATCGCAAACAGGAATCAAACGATCATCGGCAGGAACTGGAATTTGTAATGAATTATTTTCTTGACAAAAATTCGGAAGACTCGTTAAAATAGCTTTTAAGAAATTGGCTTGTTCTTCATTTTCAGTTAAAAGTTTATCCCATTTTTGAGCATAAAGAATCATTTCTTTTAAAACATTGGGAGCCGAGAAAACATGCACATTTTGAAAAAAATCTTGTTCAGGAACAGATTTGAATAAAGCAATTATCAAGTTTACGGTTTTAGATTCAGAAGAAATACGATGTTCTTTTTTGGTCGGAATCCAGATAACATGATTTTGCGGAACGAGATAAGTCTTTTCTTCAATATGAAAATATTGATAACCTTCTTCTACATAAGTTAATTGGTAACGTTCGTGCGTATGAAGATATTCGTCATGCTGCCAGTTTTGGTCATACCAAACATAAGCGTTTGTTGGTATATTGTCATGAAATTGACCTTCTTTTGATTCGGATAAACCGCATTTTAAATTGGCGTTCTGCATGTAGTTTTTGGCAAAGTTAATAAAAACGTCATGGCTAATTTTGTAAATGAATATAATTTACAATAAACATGAATAAATTACACGTCTTTTGGGTCGGTATTTTAACGGTATTCTCGATCCATACAAGCGAAGCGCAGAATAAAAAAGCGAACATATTGGTTCTTATACATTCTGATAATGGAGGAACTTACGAGTTAGCAAAAGAAATTGCTAAAGGAATCGAAAGTGATCAGAATGCTACAGCAATTATTAAACAAGTAAAAACGACAGTAAATTCTAAGTTAAAAGATATTCCAGTTGCAACGGTTGAAGAATTGACATCGTATGACGGAATTGCATTTGGTTCGCCTGTTTATTTTGGAAATATTAGCACTGCCATGAGTGAGTTTCTTTCAAAAACAGTCAATTTATGGACGAATCATGCTTTAGAAGGAATGCCAGCAACGGTATTTATGTCGGCAGGAAGCGGAGCTGGAAAAGAATTGGCATTGCAGTCTTTTTGGAATAGTCTAGCTGTGCACGGAATGGTTTTGGTTTCAAACGGAATTAGAGGAAACGAAAAAATAGATAAAAAGATTCCGCAGGGGAATTCGGTTTTAGGAACTACGAGTTTGGCTTCTTTAAAAGATGTTCCAAGACCAACAAAAGACGAACGTTATTTGGCAGAATTACAGGGAAAAAATTTTGCAAAAGTTGCATTGGCACTAAAAGGAACTTTTTCGAAAAAGGAAATAGCAGAAAAACAGCAAACGTCAATCAATGATGTATTAAAAGAAAAAAATATTGTACTTCCGCAAGTGCCAAAACCAGCAGGAAATTATCAGCCTTTTGTGCGTTCAGGAAATTTGATCTTTATTAATCAGGTTGCTTTAAAAGATGGAAAGATTTTAAATCCCGGAAAATTGGGCGTAAATCTAGATGAGCAGCAAGTAAAAGACGCAACTCAAGCAACAATGCTTAATGTGATTTCTGTTTTGAATGAAGCTCTTGATGGAGATTTAAACCGTGTAAAGCGTTGCGTACAGCTTACAGGAATTTTCAATACCAAAGACGATTACACTAAACATGCCGATTTAATGAATGTAGCTTCTAATTTAGCAGTTGAAATCTTCGGAGAAAAAGGAAAACATGCCAGAGCCACTTTTGGAGCTTCATCTATACCAGTAAATTCTTCGGTTGAAATACAGGCAGTTTTTGAAGTGGAATAAAATAAGAACGTTTTAAAAAAGAAAAACCCTTAGACAGAAATGCTTAAGGGTTTTTAGTTTTTATTAAAAAGATTTTTACTTCACCAAATAATCAACCTGATCGGCTTCGCAAAGTCTGAAATAACCAAAGGCAAAATTATTAGCATCAGAAGTATTTACAATATTCCCTCTAATGTTTCCTGGCGGAACAGAAAAAGGATTTGAATTGGATGCTTCCAAAATTAATTTCCAGTAATTGTAGAAGTTTTTAGAAACTCCTCTATGAGTAATTTTTACAGTATTCCCAGATTTCATTTTGTCTTCATGAGAATATCTTGTACTGATTTCGTTTCCGTTATAAAATTCATCATTTGTGATTTCATATTCTGGATAAATTAAAAATGAAGCTTGATAATCGGTTACATAAAAATTGACTTGATCTGCTGGATCGTTGTAATAAAAAGTCAATTCAATGATATCTGTTCCGTCAAAATCAGGAACAATATTTTGCTCGATTTTATTAATTGGCGTTACAGAAGTCAGTTTTTCAACAGCTGTGAAACTTTGTCCTTCGGCAGTAATAAATAATTTATAATCGGCATTAAGAACAGGAACAAAATCAGTGCATTTGTAGACTCCAGCTTCGGTTTCGTTAAACGTAAAAATATCTCCGTTACTGTTTTCTATTCTTACTTGAGCGCCAGAAACTTTTGGCGTAGAACCGCTGTAATAAGGAGCCGTTTTACTGATTTTTATGGTTTGTTCCTTTCCATCAGTTCCCTTTTTCCAGATAATTTCGGCATCAATAACCAATTTGGTTTCTCCTGTTTCCAGATCCAGATTGACCACATCTTCGCACGACGCAAAAGAAAAAACAAAAAGAAGACTCATTAATGCTAGCACTCTGTTCATTATCGTATATTTTTTCAATTTATTCATAGCATTAAAATTTAAAATTATAAGAAACCCCAGGAACAATTCCGAAAATAGAAAGCCTTCTGGTTTCATTTGCTCCCGTATCTTCATTGGTTGTAAAACTCATAGAAGCTGCATTTTTTCTGTTGTAAATATTGTAAAGGCTAAATACCCAATAGCTTTGCCATCCTTTCTTTTTGTCTGGTTTAGGAGTATAAGTTGCCGCAACATCTAAGTGATGGAAAAGCGGTAATCTGTTTTCGTTTCGTAAAGAATAATTCGGAATATGAATGCCTCCCATTTCATAATAGCCATTTGCATAGGTTACTGGCTGTCCAGACTGTAACGTGAAATTTCCATTAAATGACCATTTCGGGTTCAGTTCATAACTTCCTACAATACTCAAATTATGCAGTTTGTCGTAACCAGATAAATACCAATCGCCGTTTGCAATTCCTGGTTCTTCGGGAGTTCTTCCCGGAGTTTTTTGTTCAGCACGAGATAAAGTGTACGAAATCCATCCTGTAAAAACGCCAGTGTTTTTTCTGAACAACAACTCCATTCCGTACGATCTGGCTTTTCCGTTTAAAATAACCTGCTCAATATTGTTGTTAGCCAAAACATCAGCGCCGTCAATATAGTCAATACGATTTTGTACATTTTTATAAAATAATTCGGTTTCTAAAGAGTAATCTCCGTCTTTGAAATTTCTAAAATACCCCATTGCATACTGATCCAAAAGCTGAGGTTTTGTAAAAGGTCCGCTTGGTGTCCAGATGCTCATTGGCAGAGGTGACTGTGTATTTGATAAAATATGAATGTACTGCGCCATTCTGTTGTAACTCGCTTTTATAGAAGTTTCGTCGTTAAAGGCATAAGACAAAGCAGCTCGAGGTTCAAAATTGTTAAACTTGCTGATGGTTTTTCCTTTTCCGTACGAAATGCTTCCGTTAGGCGTTCCTTCTTCATAAATTTTATACAACGGATTGTACACAACCGCTTGACCGTTTTCGTAAGTGCTGATAGTTTCATCTCCTAAACGATAAAACATGCTGTAACGAAGTCCGTAACGGAAATTCAGTTTCTCTGTAATCTGATTTTCAAAATCAACAAAAGCAGAGGCTTCTAATGCATATTTTTTATCCAATTGCATATAATTAAACTGAGAATCTGGAGAAGTCGGTTTTACAACTCCAGGATTAAAGTTGTAATATAAGCCATCAATACCATAATTGATTTTGAATTTCTCTGATTGTTGGAAATTCCAATTGTATTTTAAACCGTAACTCGCAATATTGCTGTCCCACTTAAAACTTTCAATCGGAATTTCTAGATTAAATCTATAATCGCTGTAGAAAGTAGATAAATTGCTGTTTACGCGGTCAGAGAATTTATGTTTCCAACTTAAAATACCCATTGTACTTCCGTAAGTGCTGGCAAAACGATCGTTGATGTCAAATATGTCATTTCCGAAATAACCAGAGAAAGACAGCGAATTCTTGGCATTAAAGCGATAATTTAATTTAGCATTCAAATCATAAAACATGGCAGAGTTGTTATTGTCTGCCAGTTTCATGAACAAATGCGCGTACGAGGCACGTCCGGAAAGGATAAACGAACCTTTTTCTTTTTGTAAAGGACCTTGAACTAAAAGTCGGCTTGAGATAATTCCGATTCCTCCATTTACTTTATATTCTTCAAAATCTCCTGTTTGCTGTGTAACATCCAAAACAGAAGAAACGCGTCCTCCAAATTTTGACGGAATTCCGCCTTTATATAAATCTAAACCGTTAACGATATCAGCATTAAAAATAGAAAAGAACCCAAACATGTGCGAATCTGCATATACAGGAGCGCCATCTAAAAGAATCAAATTCTGATCGGCAGCACCACCGCGGACATTAAAACCCGAAGATGCTTCTCCAGCATTAGTAACTCCTGGTAAAGTCAAAATTGATTTTAACGGATCAGGTTCGCCCATTGCAACAGGAATTTTTTTGATTTCCTGCATAGAAAGCTTGTTAACACTCATTTGTGTTGTTTTGATGTCAACTGCTTTGTTATTCATTACAATAACTTCTCCTAGTTGCTGGCTATCTGGATCTATGTTGAAATTGACTCTGTTGTCATCTGTAACAGCAACTCGTTTTTCCTCATTTTTAAATCCAACATAACTCACTTGAATGGTATAATTTCCGTTTGGAACATCAATGCTGTAATTTCCATTAGCATCTGTTACAACCCCAGTTTCCAATTCTTTAATAAAAACATTGGCGCCAATAACGGGTTGTCTTTCATCATCAAAAATGCGGCCTGTCAGCTTACTTTTTTTTTTGGTTGGCTTCTGAGTTTGAGCTTTCTGTTTTACAAAGATATTATTGCCAGTTATAGAAAATTGTACAATCGAAGTTTGGTTCAATTCCGAAATAAGTTTGCTCATTTCGATATTCTTATACGTGTTTTTTTGCGTAAAATACTTTTTATTGGTATCTATCTGATCTGTAAAAGCAAATTTAAAATCGGTTTGACTTTCAATCTGTTTGAAGAATTCTTTTAAAGTTACGTTTTGATCTACAGTTACTGTGACGCTCTGGGCAGACATACATAAACTGAATAAAAAAAAGCACGCTGAAATTATATGCTTCATGAAATTTTGTATTTTTGAATATTATTAAATGGATAACTTAATGTTATCCTGAACATTAAGGAGGATGTGGAGTTTCGCGGCTTACATCCTTTTTTCTCTTCATTGAAAAGTGATCTGCTTTAAATCTTCATTTATTTCAAAGTTTAGGTTATACATTTCTGATAGTAATTGTAGAATCGTTTTTAAATCTTCTTTTCGATTGATTCGAATAGTGATTTTCTGATTTTGGTTTTCTTTCGGAAGAACCACTTTATAGCCATAATTCTCTTCGATGTAATGACTTACAGCAGAAAGATTTTCATTATCAAAATCTATAAAACGGCTAAATTCTGATACTGAAGCAGTTTGGTTTCCGTATGTAAATTTCTCTCCTGGTTTTAAAATCCATTTTTGGCTTTGGCCTTTTACATTCATTTGAACGCTTCCTTCAAAAAGCTCGACGGTCACTCGTTCGTTTTCAGTTTCTTTAACTATAAAAGAAGTTCCTAAAACAGTAGTTGTCGTTTCATCGCAAAAAACCTGAAAAGGATGCTGTTTGTCTTTTTTTACTTTAAAATAAGCTTCGCCATCAATTTCAATTTTTCTGTTTAAAGCAAAATTGTTTCCGTAAATAATTTTAGAGTTCGGACTCAATTCTACTTTTGAGCTGTCCGGTAAAACGACATATTTTATAGTTGAGGTTTTATTCTCAATTACATTTTCGGCAAGAACTGCATTTTCAACAGAAGCTGATGTTTCGGTAAAATAAATTCCAGTTCCAATAAGTGCAAAAAGTAAAACCGAAGCCGCAGCATAAAGATGCCAAGGCTTATATTTTTTCTTCTTCTCAGAAAATGTTTTAGCATGAAATTGTTCCCACGAAGCTTCTTTATCGCTGTCGGAATGAGATAGGGGAGATTCTTCCCATAACTTTTTAAATTCTTCGTCAAATTTTTCCTGATCCATCATTTCTAGATATTAAATAATTTGACAATGAAATCCTTGTTTGGTAAAAACACCGTAAACCATTTCTTTGATTTCTCGGTTAGTTTCGATTTTGAGGATGTTTTCGCGTCCCTGACGATCAAAATTTATGATACAGTCAGAAATGACAAACTGAAGATAAGCTACAAGTAAGCTTGCATCTTTCTTTGTTTTTACATTAGTTTTATACGCTTCGATATGCATTTTTAGTTCTTGTTTTATAGTATAACAAACGAGAACTAAAAAGTTCCTAATGGTTTTCGATTTTTTTTCGAATAAATTTACTGGCGAGATAAATATGATTGGCAATGGTCTTTTCAGAAAGATCCGTTATTTCTGCAATCTCCTTATAGCTAAGGTTTTCCAGTTTATGTAAAGTAAATATTTTTTGCTGCTGTTCAGGAAGCTGATTAATGAAGTTTTGCAATTTTTCTTGTCTTTCTTCAAAAATTCCTGAGTCAGGTTCTTCGTCTAGCACATCAACTTGAATAGGATCAAGCGGTATTATTTTATTTTCTCTATTGATGTGATTAAGAATAAGGTTCTTGCAGATAACAAAGATCTGTTTATCAAACAGCACCTCTTCGTTAAGCAGTTCTCTCTTATTATAGAGTCTTATGAAAGTTTCCTGAACAAAGTCTTCGGGAGTAAATACAGAAGAATTAAATCGTTTGGCAATATTTATAAGTTTATCGTAATAGTTGAAGTAGACTTCTTTGAAAGCTGCTTCATTACCTTTTTTTAAACTTAAAATAAATTTTTTATTGTCCATAACGAAAATATCGTGACTAGCTTCCTAGTTCTAAACTCACTGGTTTCAATATTATTGTATTCAGAAATTGAGTAATCTAAATCAGAAATGTAATAAGTTACAAAGTACCGTAATTTAATTCAAGATTTGACGCTTTTATAGAATAAATGTTACAATTTGTTTGCTTCTTTTTTTATTTATAAAAGCAGATTGGTGGCTAATAAGGAACGCTAGCATTGGCATTTTTCTTGGTTTTACAGCAATAAACCGATTTTTATCCTTAAATTGTTGTTTACAAAATTCAACTGCTATGACTTTGAAAAGACTTTTAGTTTTAATCCTTATCCCTCTCTTAATTTCCTGTAATAATAAAAAAGAGCAAGAGCTTACAGAAAGAGAAAACGCACTTCTGGAACGCGAAAAGCAATTTGCTGATAAAGAGGCTGAATATGAGCTATTGCTGAAAATGAAAGATAGCCTTCAATCGGTTGTTCAGATAAAAGATACAGTGCCTAAAATGAAAGTTTGGCCAGATAGCCTAAAAATTAAATGGAATAGTAAAATGATTTGCAGAGAATCTAATTGCACCAATTATGTTATTGGCGATCAGCGTACAGAAGTATGGGAATTTGCATCAGATTCTACAGGCATGTATGTCAATGTTTTGAATAATAACGAGATTAAAAGAGTGTTTAGAGGGCAATATTTGATTAATAAAATAGTGCTGGATTCTTCAAAAGAAAGTTCTGCCAAAAGCAATGTAAAGATTAAAGTCATCTTAGACGATATCAAAAAGAATGTTATAAAAGGCACACAGACTATAACAGGACAAGACAACTGTACGGCAAGATTCTCGGTCGAACTCACTCCATCTAAAAAATAATTTATGTTTTTGAGCATACATCATATAACTCTTCCTATAGAAGATCCGCTTTTAAAATATCTTATTGAGATTATTATAATACTTTGTATTCCGCTTTTACTAAATAAAATAAAAGTGCCGCATCTGCTTGGTCTTATCATTGCAGGAGCTCTTATTGGACCAAATGGTTTTGGGGTTCTT
Organism: Flavobacterium sp. UW10123; assembly: GCF_040538975.1. NCBI lineage: Bacteria > Pseudomonadati > Bacteroidota > Flavobacteriia > Flavobacteriales > Flavobacteriaceae > Flavobacterium > Flavobacterium sp. UW10123. The sequence continues at coordinate 121,456 of NZ_JBEWQE010000010.1, read as the reverse complement.
TCAAGAGATAGCAGTGTTGTAGTAACGGGTACAACAGGATTGCTATATATTATGTTTCTGGCCGGACTAGAAATTGATATGGCCGATTTCAAAAAAAATAAATGGAAGAGCATCACTTTTTCTCTCTACACTTTTGCCGTTCCTTTTATTTTGGGGCTTCTAGGAGGTTATTATATATTAGATTTTTCGCCATTAACCACTGTTCTTTTTGCTAGTTTATTTTCATCGCATACTTTAATTGTGTATCCAATGGTAAGCAGTTTAGGAATTGCTAAAAATCTGGCTGTAAATGTAACTGTAGGAGGAACCATGATAACAGATGTTCTCTCTCTTTTGGTTTTGGCTGTTGTAGTTGGAATGTCGCAGGGAGATGTCGGAACGGCGTTTTGGCTGAAACTTTCCATTTCGATGGTAATTTTTACTCTGATTGTTTTATTAGCGTTTCCAATAATTGCTCGCTGGTTTTTTAAAACTGTAGAAGATAAAATTTCACAATATCTTTTTGTAGTCGTGATGATTTATTTTGCTGCACTTCTTGCCGAACTTGCAGGTATTGAATCTATTATTGGAGCATTTTTTGCCGGATTAGCATTAAACCGATTGATTCCGCATACCTCATCTTTGATGAATAGGGTAGAATTTGTGGGAAACGCCATTTTTATTCCTTTCTTTTTAATGAGTGTCGGAATGCTGATTGATTTTAGCGCTTTTATACAAAGTTGGGAAACTTTAGGAGTCGCTGCAGTAATGCTGTTTGCTTCAATTGGAGGAAAATATTTTGCAGCCATACTTACCAAGAAAACATTTAAACTTACAAACGATGAAGGTCTTTTGATATTTGGTTTGAGTTCGGCTTCTGCGGCAGCAACATTGGCTTCTGTAATGGTGGGATATAATATTATCATTGGAGAGACAGATGCTGGAGAACCAATCAGGCTTTTAAACGATCATGTTTTAAATGGTAGCATTCTTTTGATTTTAATTTCTTGTACCGTTTCTTCTTTCGTTTCTATGGCAAGCGCGCAACGGATAGCTGACGCTGACAAAGACAATAAAGTATCGGGAAAAAGTGAAGAAAAAGAAAATATTCTTTTAGCGCTTAACCATGAAGAGACCGTAGAAAAGATGGTGAATCTGGGACTTATGGTAAAAACATCGACCAACACAGATCGTATTTTTGCTGTAAATGTTATTAATGAAGAAGAAAATGAATCGTCGGTAAAAAATGCAGAAAAGATTCTAGAATCTGCTGTTAAAGCGGCTGCAGCTGCGGATGTCACACTGAATCCGATTACGCGCCATGATAATGATACAGCCAGCGGAATTAGTAATGTTATTAAAGAAAAAGAAATTACCGATCTTATTGTAGGATTGCAAGGAAGAAAAGGTTTTTCGGCTTCTTTTGTGTACAATTTGTACAATGGCTATCTTAAAAATAAAAATGTAAATCTAATGGTTTATCATGCAGTTCAGCCCGTATCGACAATTAAAAAATACGCTGTATTGATTCCTGAAAATGCAGAAATGGATGCTGGATTTTTTCATTCCATGTTAAGAATTTGGAATATCGGGCGCAATTCTGGAGCAAAAATGAGTTTCTATGGAAAAGACAAAACCATGCTGATTTTGCAGAGAATTGTAAAGAAAGCATCAATTGAAGCTACATTCAATACAATTGGTTCTTGGCAGGAAGCGCAAGAAATTGCTTTTGATTTAGGAGAAGATGTTGGTTTAATTATTATGATGGCCGATAAAGGAATGCATTCTTATGTTCCGCGTATGCAGGATGTGCCAGATCTCCTTAATAACCGAGTAAACAATAATAATTATATGCTTATTTACCCTTTTACTAAAACAGAAATAAATACAACCGAGAAAAGGGCTGTAAGCAGGCACGATGATTTTGCTGAGATTGGTAAAGTGATTCGAAATATTTTTAAGTAATAAAAGAAAATAGAGAAAAGAAAAAAGAAAGCCCTTGAACAGAGATCTGTTTAAGGGTTTTCTTTTTTGATATAGATAAGCTTAACTTTTATAAGAAGATGAAAGTTTGTCGAGAAACTGAAAAAGCTTTTCGTTCATTTCGGTAAAATCAGAAGAAAGAATCTCTTCAGGATTTTGAACAAATAGATGTTTTTCGCTTTTCGTTAATAAATCAGTTTCGCTTTCGATTAAAAGAGAAACTACTTCGGTAGTGAGTTCTATGTGGCATTGAAAACCATAAACAAGATTAGAATAAGAAACAATTTGTATTGGACAGCCTTCGCTAAATGCTAATATTTTACTTTCTTTAGTTAAACCTGGCATATCGTTATGCCAATGTCCAACGTTTAGAGTTGTGCCAAAATGATTTATTTTTTCATCTTTCATTCCGTCTTCGGTTAAAGTTATCGGAAATACTCCAATTTCTTTTTCTGCACTATGATCAAAATTTGCTCCCAAAGCTTCACCAATTAATTGAGAGCCTAAGCAAACGCCAACAACAGCTTTTCCTGCAGAAATGCATTTTTGTATCAAAGCAATTTCTGCTTTAGCGTTAAAATGCGGACATTCTTCAAGAGTTGTGTTTGGACTCTGCGGTCCGCCCATTACGATAAGCATATCTATAGAGTCTGCAGATTCTGGTAATACATCATTTTCATAAACTTTAGAAAATGATATTTTGTGATTTCTGCTTTTAGCCCAATTTTGATAAGCACCCGGAGCTTCGTAAGTTTCGTGTTGTATAAAGTGTATGTTCATTCTATATTTAAAAAATTAAAGTAAATTTATTAGAATAAAGAACCTTTTTGATAGTCCACTTTTTCTTTTAGTGAAGCAGTCCAGTTTAAATTTAAGAATTTAGCGCAAGCAGCATTTGAATGTCAACTCTATCGTAAGACGATGAAATGCCTGTTATTTCTTTAAAACCTAATTTTTCATACAATTTGATAGCTGGTTTCAGTTTGGTATTGCTTTCCAAATAAATTCTAGAAGCACCTTTGTCTACAGCCCATTTTATAGCTGATTCTGCCAATAAATTTCCAATGCCTTTTCCTTGCGCTTTTGGACTTACAGCCATTTTTGCTAATTCGTAATCGTATTCTTTTCCGTCACTTTTTATTAAAGCGCAAACACCTAAAACGTCATCATTCAAAATTGCAGAAAAAATTTCGCCTCCTTTGTTAATGATATATTCTTCGGCATGATCGAGAGCTTTTACATCATTAGGTTCTACTTCAAAATAATTTGAAATCCATTCTATATTTAAATCCTTAAAACTCTTTTGGTATTTCGGACTGTAGGTTGCAATTTCTACTTGCTCTTTATTTTTCATAATTCATTAAATGCTATTTTTTATTATTCTGCCCAATTTCTCTAAATCAGAATTCACGCGTTCATTCCATTCTAAAACATACGTTAATCTCATACAGTTGTTGTATTGATTGTACTGCGAAAAAATTCTTCCCGGTGCAAAAACGATTTTTTGAGCCAAGGCAGTGTTGTATAATTCTGTTGTAGAAATTCTTTCATCTAATTCTACCCATAACATAAAACCGCCTTTTGGCTGCGCTATTTTAGTGTTATCAGGAAAATAAGATTCTACAGCGCGATTAATCTGGATATAATTGGCATAAAGTTTATTTCTAAAGGTTTTAAGATGATGATCATAACGTCCGTGTTCTAAAAAATCTGCAATAACATCAGAATATAAAGAAGAATTGCAAACCGTTTGAACCAGCTTTTGTCGAATGATTTTATCTTTAAACTTTCCCGGAGCAATCCATCCAACGCGATAACCTGGCGCAAGAGTTTTAGATACAGATCCGATCCACAAAACTAAGCCAGCTTCGTCATAAAATTTACAAGGTTTCGGACGCTCTGAACCAAAGTAAAGATTGCCATAAATATCGTCTTCAATTAACGGAATGTTGTATTGTGTAATTAGTTTTACCAGTTCTTGTTTGTTTTCATCTGGCATTTGAAATCCCATTGGATTATTGAAATTGGTGACAAAACAACAGGCTTTTATTTCAGGCAATACTTTTTTTAAAGCGTCAAGATCTATTCCGTACAAAGGGTGAGTCGGAATCTCAACTGCTTTTAAACCTAATGCCTTAATGGCTTGGAGTACTCCAAAATAAGCTGGGCTTTCTACAGCAATGCTGTCTCCTGGAGAGGCTACTGCCATAAGGGCGTTGTAGACAGCATGCATAGCGCCAGAAGTAATTACAAGATCATCTTCGGTAATTTTTCCTTCCATGACAATTGCCCATTTTGCAATGGCACGGCGAAGCTCTTCAGATCCCTGCACAGGTTCATAAGCAGTGCCCGCGTCATTTCTTTTGCGCACTGCATTAATAATTCCTTTATTAAGTTTGGCTACAGGCAAGAAATTCTTTCCAGGCAATCCAAGTGCAAATTGGGTCACGTCTGACTGGTTGATGGTGCCGAAAACTTTATCAATAAGTTCTTCGGGAGTATTTTCCGTTTCGTGATTGTCTATGTGTGCAACTGTTGGAAGTGCTGCCGTACGCTGTGAACTTTTACTCACATAATATCCTGTTTTTGGACGCGATTCTATAAGCGAGCGGCTTTCCAATTCTAAATACGCCTGCTTAATGGTATTTAAACTAACATTATACAGTTTTTGTGCACTTCGCACAGATGGCAATTTATCGCCAAGCACCAAAGTTTCATTGTGAATCTGATCTTCAATGATTTTTGCAATTTTTAGGTATAATGTTTCTCGGTTTTTCATTTCTGCTTTCTTAAGCGTTTAAAAATTCAGGTAGTGAATAAAATGCTCTGTGCTTTGTTTCAGTTGCATGGCATTGTTGAAATTGGCACTTCTTTTTTTCTTTAGAAAATTTTTGATGTATTCATTAAATGCTAATCGATCTTCATTTGTCAAACTTCCGTCGTCATAAATTTTAAATCCGATTTCATTATTTTCATCCAATACTAAGCTCGCAAACGAATTAATTTCATTGTCTTTTTCGCAGAGAAGAAAAGGCATCCCAAAAAGCATTTTATCTTCAGCTTTCTCACGCATATTCTGAATGAAGATGTTTTGCAAAATCTCCATATCAAATACATAAACTTCTCTAAATGTTGTTTTTTCCTGTGTTACTGCTTTAGACTCCATATCTTTTTTTAGCAAAATTATTGCGATTATAGATTTGGGTACAGATACAGAAAATAGTTTTTTTATGGGTACAGATAAAATTACTGTTTTTTGCCGATAAGATGAAGGGATTATAAAAAGAAAATCCTTGAATGTTCTATTCAAGGAATGTTTTAAAATTAGAAAAAAGGAAAAACGATTATTGATTTTCTTTTTCCAAATCTGCAGCAGAAATCTGATCTAATATATTGGTTTGGTTTGGCGAAATGTAGTTTTTATTTTCGCTAACCTGTTCTTTCTTAAAAAGAAGGTCTAGTGCATTGTAAAGTTTTAATAAAACATCTTTGTCTTCTTTGGCAATATCTAAAGCGGTATTGAAATTAAAAACATAATTATTAGAATTGCGTACTTCTACTTTTATAGTCTTAGATGTGATTTTAAATTTTACTATGTCCATATGTTATAAAATTGCATCTGCAAAATAACTATTTTAATGGGAGTTATTGCGGTTATTTTTTGATTTTTTAAATTACAAAGAATTTTTATTCTCTTGTTTTAATTTTAGCAGTACATCCATAGCCTTAAGAGCGTCATTTTCATCAACAAATATATGATCATGTAAATAAGCCGCGACAACATTGCAACTAATATTAGCATTTCCTAATGCTTGAGAAAATGCCGCAGTTAAACCTACAGCAGCCAAAGAAGAATGAACTTCTAAAGTAATCCAAGAAGCAATATAGGAGAAAGTAAGATTGAGTTCTTCTGCAAAGCGTTTTTCTAGTACTACAGTAATCCCTTCTTTTTCTTTAAATAGAAACAAAATTTTAGAAAAAGGAATCTGATCTAGAGAATCTACTTTTGTAAAAACATATTTTCCAGCATTAAGAACAGGATTAAGATTCTGTAAAATAGCGCTTAAATTAATTTCTCCTTCCATAAATTAGGACTGTTTTTTATTTAAAAATAATAAAAAACCCTTAAACATTTCTGTCTAAGGGTTTTACCTTCTAGTAGCGAGGACGGGAGTTGAACCCGTGACCTCAGGGTTATGAATCCTGCGCTCTAACCAACTGAGCTACCTCGCCTGGACTGCTATCATGAATTCCTGATTGCGGGTGCAAAGATATAAATATTATTAAAGCATACAAGCATAAAATGAAGAAAAAAAAATATTTTTAAAAATGCATTGTTTTTGGACATATATTCTTATATTTCGAAAAAATTAAAAGTAGCACATGGATTCAAAAATACGTTACGAAATCGAGTTTCCGATCAATTCTTCGCCACAATTATTGTATCAATATATATCAACTCCGTCAGGTTTACAAGAATGGTTTGCTGACAATGTTAATTCAAGAGGTGAGTTTTTTACCTTTATGTGGAATGATTCACAAGAAAAGGCACGTCTAGCTTCGAAAAAATCTGGAGAAAAAGTAAAATTCAAATGGGTTGATGACAGCAGTAAGGATACTGAGTACTTTTTTGAACTTCATATTTTAGTCGATGAATTGACTAAAGACGTATCGCTTATGGTAGTTGATTTTGCCGATAAAGATGAATTAGGCGAGGCTAAACAATTGTGGGAGAATCAAATCTCAGATCTAAAACATCTTATAGGATCTGTTTAGTAAAAGTCTATTTTATACCTTATATTTGCCCTGAACAAAATTCAGGGTTTTTTTATGATTAATTTTAACGGAAATATAGCGCAGGAAGATAATATACTAACTCTAAACCGCGCTTTTTTGTATGGTGACGGAATATTCGAAACGGTAAAAATTGTCAACGGAAAAATCTTGTTTCTTGAGGATCATTATTTTAGATTGATGGCTTCAATGCGTGTGGTTAGAATGACGATTCCTATGAATTTCACAATGGAATATTTTGAAGAGCAAATTCTTAATCTAGTTAATCAATTAAATATTGCATCTTCAGCAAGAGCTAGAATTACTGTTTTTAGAAACGATGGAGGTTTATATCTTCCTAAAAGCAATGAGATTTCATTTTTGATAAATGCCATTTCTCTTGGAAATAAAGCTTACTCTATAAATACAAACGAATACGAGGTAGATTTGTTTAAAGACTTCTATGTGACAAAACAATTATTGTCGTCTCTTAAAACGACTAATAAGATGGTTAATATAACAGGAAGTATCTTTGCAGACGAAAATGGCCTTGCTAATTGCATTTTACTAAACGATACTAAAAATGTAGTAGAAGCGCTTCAGGGAAATATTTTTATGGTAACGGGCAAAAAGCTTATTACACCTCCAGTTTCAGAAGGTGCATTAAACGGAATTATGCGTAAACAGATTTTAGCTCTAGCCAAAAAAATAGAAGGCATAGAGGTATCAGAAGAAATAATTTCGCCGTTTGATCTTCAAAAAGCAGACGAATTATTTCTAACTAATGTAATCACGGGAATACAACCGATAACTAAATATCGAAAAAAGGAGTTTACAACGAATTTGGCTCATTTATTAGTGCAGCGACTAAACGAATCCATTTCTGAAAATTAATTCAGATATGGATTTTCTGGTGCATTAGACCAAATAAGATAATCGCCTCCAAGCTCAATAATCTGCTCTTTCCAAAAGTGGGTAGTAGATTTTCCGATAATTTTATTTTTGTAATTATTATCAGCAATAATCCAAGAGTTTCCTTGCATCTCATTCTCAAGCTGATTTTCTTCCCAACCAGTGTAACCTAAGAAAAAACGAATATTATTTTTACTGATAGATCCGTTGTTTATTAAGTCTTTGGTTGACTCAAAATCGCCACCCCAATAAATCCCGTTTGAAATCTCAACACTATTTGGGATTAGCTCAGGAATATTGTGAATAAAATAAAGGTTGTCTTGTTCTACAGGGCCTCCGTTATATATCTTAAAGTTAGCATCAATCTCAGGTATTAAGTCATTAATAGTATATTTTAATGGCTTATTAATTATAAAACCAATTGATCCTTCTTTGTTATGGTCTGCTAATAAAATTACCGATCTGTTAAAAGATAAATCTCCAATTATTGAAGGCTCGGCAATAAGCAGGTGTCCTTTTTTTAATTTTTCTGAAATCATACGGTTACAATTTTTATTAAATTTAATCATAAAAAAATTAAAATCACAAAAAAAATCGTTAAACCGCATAAAAAAACCTTCCAGAAGGAAGGTTTTAATTATATTATAAGTTTAGAGAACTTTCTTACTTAGTTCACTGCACCTTCTAATTCAGCACCAGCTTTAAATTTCACAACGTTTTTAGCTGCGATTTTGATAGTTTTTCCTGTTTGAGGGTTTCTACCGTCTCTAGCAGCTCTTGAAGATACTGACCATGATCCGAAACCTACTAATGAAACTCTTCCACCTTTTTTCAAAGTAGTTCCTACATTACCTAAAAAAGACTCTAAAGCTAATTTCGCCGCAGCTTTTGTGATTCCTGCATCAGCAGCGATAGCATCGATTAATTCTGATTTGTTCATAATAATTAGTTATTAATTGTTGGTTAAAAAAAATTGTTAATACACAAATTTAGTAGGAAATCCGTTGCGTGCAAGTGTTTTCTTTATTTTTAGCAAAAATTGTTAATAACTTGCTTTTTTTGTTCATAAAGAGTGTTGTTTATCGATGAAAAACAGGTACAAACCCCTGTTTTACTGACCTTAATACACTTTTGCCGCTTCGGAAAAGCTCACTCCATTTAATAATTCTGAGGCAAGCATTCTCTTTTTTCCTGGAAATTGTAGACTTAATAACTGAATAAAGCCGTCTTTTATTGCAATCTTGATTTCTTTTTTACTACTAATTAACTTTCCAATCTCATAAGAATGTGATTCTGAGACAAGTTTTGCTTCATAAATTTTGATGTTCAATTCTTCATTTTGGTCTTTTAAGTAACACCAAGAAGCAGGATATGGACTTAAACCGCGAATCATATTATTGATTTCTGCGCCTGATTTTGTCCAATCAATTTTGCAGTTTTCTTTATTTAATTTATAAGCCGTTTTAATATCGTCGTTATCTTCCTGAATGGTTGTTGTAACATTTCCGTTCTCAATAACTTTTAGAGTTTCAATAACAGTTGTGCTTCCTAAGTGCATTAAGCGATCGTGCAGTTGTCCTGCTGTTTCTTCGGGCTCAATTGCGATTTCCGAATTTAAAATCATCGCGCCCGTATCAATTTTGTCATCAATAAAGAATGTAGTAACACCAGTTTTAGTTTCGCCATTAATAATTGCCCAGTTAATAGGAGCAGCCCCACGATAATTTGGAAGCAATGAAGCATGAAGATTGAAAGTTCCTAAGCTTGGCATTTCCCAAACTACTTTTGGCAGCATTCTAAAAGCAACTACGATTTGTAAATTGGCATTTAAAGCTTTCAATTCGGCTAAAAAACTCTCATCTTTTAAATTGGTTGGCTGTAATAAAGTAAGATTGTTAGCAAGTGCATATTCTTTTACAGCCGAATATTTTATTTTTTGTCCGCGCCCTGCCGGTTTATCCGCAGCAGTAATTACGCCAACAACGTCATAGTTATTTTTAATAATGGTGTCCAGAATACCAACGGCAAATTCTGGAGTTCCCATAAATATAATTCTCAATTTCTCCATTATGATTTTAAAGTGTATTTATTATTCGCTTGTATAATGATATGGTTGTTTTCGAGCAATTCCTGAAGAACCGAAATGATATCTTTAGCATCCATTTTTATCTGGTTTTCAATTTCTCTCGAAGTCAGTGAAGCTGTTTTGAGCAAAGAAAGGATTTTGTCTGCAATAGAATCTGCTTCAGTAATTTTTCCTTTTTGAGTAATGCAGTACGAACAAATGCCGCAATTTTCGGTTGTTTCTTCTCCAAAATAATCCAGAACCAATCTGTTTTTACAGGTTTTGGTATCCTTTATATAATGAAGAACCGATAAAAGCTGTTCCTTTTTAATCTCGTTTTGTTTTTCTAAATATTTCGAAACTCTATTTATGGTAAGGTCATCTTCGCGGACTTCATTAAACAATATAGTAGCATCGTTGTTCTTAGATTTATATTCTATGATTTCCTTTTCTTTTAGTTTTTCTAAAAGAGCGGTAATCTGTTCTTCCGTGTGATGTGATTTTTTAGCAATTAAACCAAGATTCAGATTAGATTTTACATCATAAATTCCAGGATAAGTTCTCAAAATAGTCAGAATAATTTCTTCATCATTTGGATTCAAACTCATATATCGAATGACTTCCTTAGATTCTATTAAAAATTGTGCGCTAATTTTTTCTGAGAATTCCTGAGACATCGTAATAATTCCCTGCTGATTTAAAAATTGCAAAGAATTGTAGGTTTTGAGAGTAGGGAAGTCATATTTATTGCAAAAATGATTTAGTTTAAACGAAAAAGATTCATCTAAACCTTCGCCATATGCAATCTGAAAATAATTACAGAGTTTGATGTACATCGCTTTTAAAAACTTCTTATCAGGAAGAATGTTTATAAACTGCTGTTCGGTCTGAATCATGTCTGAATTATTGTAAAGCAAAACCGAAAAAGCTTTTTCGCCATTTCGTCCCGCTCTGCCAGACTCTTGATAATAGTTTTCTATGTTTTCTGGAAGCTGTGTATGAATAACGGTTTTGACATTGTCTTTGTCAATTCCCATTCCAAAAGCATTTGTTGCCACAATAACTTGCGCTTGCTGTGACATCCATAATTGCATGTTTTTGTCTTTTTCTTTTGAAGAAAGTCCACCGTGATAATACGTTGATGTAAAACCTAACGATTGCAATTGCGAAGACATGTTCAAGCACGCTTTGCGATTTCGTACATATATAATAGAAGGCTGCGGATTCTTTTTCAGAATCTGCTCGGTGCGGTATAACTTATCTTCAACTTCAAAAACCATATAAGCGATATTTTTTCGCTCAAACGACTGCTGAAAATGATTCGGATTTTTTAATTCTAATTGCGTTCTAATATCTTCAATAACTCTTGGCGTAGCTGTTGCGGTTAGAGCTAAAAACGGAATTTTAGGAAAATGCTTTTTTAATTCCGAAATTTTAAGATAAGCAGGTCTAAAATCGTGACCCCATTGCGAAACGCAATGCGCTTCGTCAACCGCAATTAAATTGACAGGTAGATTTTTAATACGCTCCAGAACCCAGTCCGATTGCAATCTTTCTGGAGATAGGTACAGGAATTTATAATTCCCGTATTGGCAATTGTCTAGAAGATCGATCATTTCTTCAGTATGAATTCCTCCAGTAAGAGCGATAGCTTTAATCTCTCTTTTCTGAAGATTCATTACCTGATCTTTCATTAAAGCAATAAGCGGTGAAATAACTAAGCAGATGCCTTCTTGCATCATTGCAGGAACCTGAAAACAAATTGATTTTCCTCCGCCCGTCGGAAGTACTGCAAAAGTATCCCGTCCTTCAAGAACAGAATCAATAATTTCTTTTTGCAACGGCCTAAAACTGTCGTGTTTCCAGTATTTTAGAAGAATATCCTGCGCTCCGAGCATTGCGTTAGTTTTAAAGTTAAAAATTTAGAAAACAGTTCCTAGTTTTGCAACTTTAAAACCTCTTGCTAAATTTTGTCTAAGATATAAAGAATTCTGTTTTCAACCGTATCTTTTGGAACCTCAATCAGTTCGTAACCATATTTTTTATAGGTTTCTATAAGATGTTCCTGAATTTTAACTGCTTGCTCAAAATTTTCATAGCGTTCTGCATCACTTTGGTAGATTTCTTCCCAAGGTGGCAGAATAAAAGTTTTAGTGTATTTATAGTCTTCACAAGCTTTTGTGAAATTTTCCGGATATTCATCACCAATATAATCCATATAGGCTACAACATCAGGAATTCCGCGATCAATAAAAACAACATTGTCAGGTTCTTCAAGGGCATTTTTGTATTGTTCTATTCTGCCTTCAAGCAACATTTCGCTAAACAAAAGTGGCTGTTCTAAAAACAATTGCTCAATGCCTTCTTGTTGCGCTTTCATGGTAACCTGTCTTGAAATTTCAGGATAGCAGCAAAAGCCACGAGCTACCAATTCGTTAATAAGTGTTGATTTTCCAGTACCAGGTCCGCCAAGCAGGACTATAATTTCTTTTTGCACTATTCTAAAAATAAAGGGCAAATTTACCTAAACTTATTCATAATTAAAAAGAATTTTTACTTGAAGCGAAAGATTTGGTATTTTTAGCTATCATGGGTTCCTGCTGTCCGCTCCAATCTTTTGCTTTTTAAAGAAAAAAGCAAAAGGATTTCTGCTTCCATCAGGGCTATAATAGGAGAAATGGTTTTGTTTTTGGAATTGTTTTAAAGGAAGAAAGTCCCAGCGGGACGATATATTTATAGAAATAATCTGCGCTGTCAATCAAAAGCTCCAGCGGAGCGACACAATTTGGATAATTTATATGTCGCTCCGCTGGAGCTTTTGATATGTGGGAAATTTATTTTGCTATAAATATTTTGCTCCGCTGGAGCAGTTTTTATTTGAATTGCCGTTGGTTTTAACCAACGGGATTTTTGAAATTTGGAATTTCGGCTTTAGCCAAATATTTGCCACCATTTCTTTTTGATTTCCGTTTTAATCTTTCTGGGAATGAATTCTAATTCTTTTCCATTAAAATCAAGAACATATTCGTTTGATTCAAAATCAAATAATCTTATTTTATCACTTTCAATACTGAAAGGGTTTTTGCCTTCAAGATTTACCCAAATATCCCTACCGCTAAAGCGCCACAAAATCTCTCCATTTTTTGTGATTCTAAAAATTTCTATTTCTCCGTATATAATAAAATCTTCTTCAAGCTTATGAAAACTAAAATTTGTAGCGAAATCAAATTCTTTATGCCAAATAAGCCCTAAGGTTGGGATTGAAAAACAATAAATTTTATTGCAGATTCGTATCCATATTTTATCATCTTCAATAATAAAAGAATCATCAGAGATTGTTGTTGCACCTCCGAATTCATGTATTATTAAACTTGAGATTTCAATTCCATTTGCTTTAATAATGATTCCGTGTTTACTATTGGAACGAAATTCATTTTCTTCACAATAAACAGTCTTATATTGATGTAAGTTTTTGGTCGAATTCAGAGTGTGATTTTCATCGTCAATAACTTCAATTTCAAAATTTTTATAAGAAACATTCATTGTCTTTATTTTAAAAATTACTCACAAAATAAATACTTCCCAGAACTTTTGCCATTCGTGGAAGGGACAATCAAATGTGATTGGAATTTTTTACCATTCAAAACATCATCCACAAAATCCAAAACATACTGCTGTCCTTCATGGAAAAGATAACCAGAGAATTCGTGTCCGCCACCGCAAAAAGTAATTAATTCAATGTCTTTGTGTAATTCTTTCATTTGGTTATATACTGCATAAGAACCAAAAAGAATCAGCCAGCCCGATGCATTTGTTGGACAAGAACGGTGCGAACCCGCAGCGTATGGAACAGTGTCGTCATTACTTCCGTGCGCCAATAACATCGGAATCGCTTTTTCTTTCGTAATTAAATTAATATCTTGAATAGCTCCAGAACCGCCTATAAAACCTTTGTATTTAAAGTTTTCAGGCAAATTGCTTTTGTATAAATTCATTAATTTATAATCCCAAAAAGAAGCGTGGAAACCAATTTCGGCTCCCGCACTAATTCCTGAAATAAAGATTTTTGAAGTATCAAGATTGTATTTGTCGGCATTCTCAATCATGAAAGCTGTGGCTTGCCACATATCGCTAACGCCAATTTGAATCGCTTTTATTTTCTCGGTTAAAGTTCCTTTACAGCCAAAATCTTTTCCCTTCATATATAAGCTGTACGAAATGCTTGCAACCGCATAACCGTTTTGTGCCATAAATAATCCGAAGTTTTTCTCGCTTGTTCTTTCTCCGCCCGAAAAACCTCCGCCAAAAGCAAACATAATTAAAGGGATTTTCTCACCAGCTTTTTTCTTTGGCAGATATAAATCTAAATCTAGTTTTAAAGTGTCGTTTTGGAAGTAAGTTAGTGTTTTAACTTCTTGTGCTTGAATCGAATTTAATGTCAGAGCAATAAAAAGTAAAAGGAATTTTTTCATTTTAAATAGTTTTAATCTCGCAAAGTCGCGAAGTCGCAAAGTTTTTTTGCCACGAATTTTCGCTAATTTTTATTTTTTGATTTGCCAAGTTAACTAAAATTGGTGAAATTGAATTTTAGGATTGAATAATTTGTGTTAATTAGTGTAATTTGTGGCAAAAAAACAGCCTCATTTTTAGAGTCAAAAAATCTAAAATCTAAAATCTGAAATCTGAAATCAAAAACGTATATTTGCGTTTATTTTTAATTACGAATGGAGAACGATAAAGAAAAAAATACAGCCGAATTTTACGAAAGATTAAAAGTGGAGCTTGATAACGCAAACACTTGGCCTGCAGAATATTTATACAAATTCATTGTGCCTTCTGTAGCCGATAATGTAGAGCGTGTAGAAAAAGCTTTTGATCGAATGGGAGCGGTTATTAAAACAACAAAATCGAAAACAGGTAAATTTACTAGCGTTTCGGTAGATGTTACGATGCACAGCTCAGACGATGTGATTAGTAAATACAAAGAAGTTTCTACAATTGAAGGTATAGTTTCATTATAAACTTATGATCGAAAAATATAAAAGAGAAGCCGCAAGCGACGTTGTCTATAATTTAGAATACAATTCTGAAAGGCAGCGTTTAATTATTCCAGAATATGGTCGTCATTTACAAAAATTGATTGATCAGGCAACTGCTATTGAAGATGATGAAACGCGCAACAAAGCGGCAAAATATATCATTCAGGTTATGGGAAGCTTAAACCCTCATTTGCGTGACGTGCCGGATTTTCAGCATAAACTTTGGGATCAGCTTTTTATCATGTCTGATTTTAAACTAAATGTAGAATCTCCGTACCCAATTCCGTCACGAGAAGTTTTGGAGCTAAAACCAGATGCTTTGCAGTATCCGCAGAACTTTCCAAAGTATAGATTTTATGGTAACAACATCAAATATATGATTGATGTTGCCAATAAATGGGAAGAAGGCGAAATGAAAAATGCGCTGATCATGGTAATCGCCAACCACATGAAAAAATCTTTCTTAAGCTGGAACAAAGACACCGTAAAAGACGATGTGATTTTTGAGCATTTATATGAATTATCAGGAGGCAAAATCAATTTATTGCACAGTACAGAGGAGCTTTTAAATACAACAGACTTAATGCGTACAAACAAACGCATGTCTAATAAAACAGCTTCTGGAACACAGCCAAAAATTCAGAATAACAAGAACAATAATAAAGGCGGTCAAAAAAAGACATTTCAAAAAAACAATAATCAGAAGTAAAAAAAGGACTAAGAGGCTATCCCGATAGCTATCGGGACTAAGGTGCTAAGGTTTTTTACCGAGATGCTTTAAATAAAAAAACAAAAACAAAAGACACTAAGAGCCTAAGTTGCTAAGTCATTAAGTATTTTCGTAAGAAGAAAATCTTAGAACCTTAGAACTTTAGTAACTCAGAACCTTAAAAGAAATCTATGGGAATTTTTAAAATCGAAGGAGGAACTCCTTTAAAAGGAGAAATCACTCCACAAGGAGCAAAGAATGAGGCGTTACAAATTTTATGTGCCGTGCTTCTAACAGGAGAGAAAGTGAAAATTAATAACATTCCTGATATTATAGACATCAATAAATTAATCACTTTACTGGGTAATTTAGGGGTAAAAATTCAACGTAACGAACCTGGATCAATTACTTTTCAGGCAGATGAAGTTAATGTTGGATATTTAGAAACTGAAGCTTTCAAAAAAGAAGGTGGAGCGCTTCGTGGTTCTATTATGATCGTTGGCCCGCTTTTAGCACGTTTCGGAAAAGGATATATTCCAAAACCTGGTGGAGATAAAATCGGTCGCCGTAGATTAGATACACACTTTGAAGGTTTTATTAACCTTGGAGCAAAATTCAGATATAACAGAGAAGATCACTTTTACGGAGTAGAAACTCCTGAAGAAGGTCTTAAAGGTACAGATATGCTTCTTGACGAAGCTTCTGTAACTGGAACTGCAAATATTGTAATGGCTGCCGTTTTAGCAAAAGGAACGACTACAGTTTACAATGCTGCTTGCGAACCTTACTTACAGCAATTGTGTAAAATGCTAAATTCTATGGGGGCTAAAATCACAGGGGTTGGTTCTAACTTATTGACTATCGAAGGTGTTGAAAGCCTTGGTGGTTGTGAGCACAGAATTCTTCCTGATATGATTGAAATTGGTTCTTGGATTGGTCTTGCGGCTATGACAAAAAGTGAAATCACAATCAAAAATGTAAGCTGGGAAAACTTAGGTTTAATTCCAAATACGTTTAGAAAGCTTGGAATTACAGTTGAAAAACGTAATGATGATATTTACATTCCTGCTCATAAAGATGGGTATGAAGTAAAAACAGATATTGACGGTTCTATCTTAACTATTGCCGATGCACCATGGCCAGGATTTACACCTGACTTATTAAGTATCGTTTTAGTTGTGGCAACGCAAGCAAAAGGAGATGTTTTGATTCACCAAAAAATGTTCGAAAGCCGTTTATTCTTCGTGGATAAATTAATCGATATGGGAGCAAAAATCATGTTATGCGATCCGCACAGAGCTGTGGTTATGGGACATAATTTTGAATCTCAATTGAAAGCAACTACAATGTCTTCTCCTGATATTCGTGCAGGTATCTCATTATTGATTGCGGCGCTTTCTGCAAAAGGAACAAGCACAATCCAGAATATCGAACAAATCGATCGTGGATACGAGCGTATCGATGAGCGTTTAAGAGCAATCGGTGCAAAAATCGTAAGAGCTTAAAAAGTTGATAGCCACGAATTCGCGAATTTTTATTTTCAAAGATTATAAAAAATAATTCGTGAATTCGTGGCCAAAAAAATAAAAGTCGTTAGATGACAAACGAACAAAAAGCTGTAAAAGCTACTATTTTTAGTATAATAGGAAATACCTGCCTGGCTCTTATAAAAGGTCTCGCAGGTTTTTTTGGCAATTCTTATGCCTTAATTGCAGATGCAATTGAATCAACGACGGATATATTTGCGTCATTTTTGGTGTTGT
Source organism: Flavobacterium sp. UW10123 (assembly GCF_040538975.1). NCBI lineage: Bacteria > Pseudomonadati > Bacteroidota > Flavobacteriia > Flavobacteriales > Flavobacteriaceae > Flavobacterium > Flavobacterium sp. UW10123. The sequence continues at coordinate 104,233 of NZ_JBEWQE010000010.1, read as the reverse complement.
TTGGAATCAAATATTCCAATAAACCTGCTGATGAAAATCACCCGTATGGACACGGCCGTGCAGAACCTCTAATTACGTTTTTGGTTGTTGGATTTTTAATTACCTCTGCGACCATTATTGGTTATGAAAGTATTGCCAATATCGGCACTTCACATGATTTGCCGAAATCTTGGACGCTGTATGTCTTGGGTGCCATTATTATCTGGAAAGAGTACTCTTTCCGTTTGGTAATGAAACGCAGTAAACAGACAAACAGTACTTCTTTGGCTGCCGATGCTTGGCACCATCGTAGCGATGCTATAACTTCTGTAGCGGCTTTTATCGGAATTTCGATTGCCTTAATTATGGGAAAAGGCTACGAATCTGCAGATGATTGGGCAGCACTTTTTGCTGCATTTTTTATTCTGTATAACAGTTACAAAATCTTTAGACCTGCACTTGGAGAAATCATGGATGAAAATCTAAATGATGATTTAGTAGAAGAGATAAGAGTGGTTGCTTTGACAGTTCCGGGAATACTTGGAACAGAGAAATGTTATATTAGAAAAGCAGGAATGCGTTATCATGTAGATCTTCATGCTATAGTTTCGGCTAAAATCTCTGTAAAAGAAGGACATGATTTATCTCATAAACTACAAGATAAATTAAAAGAACAAATTCCGCAGTTAGGAAATGTTCTCATTCATATAGAGCCAGATGATTATCATTCTTAGAGTTTCAAAGAGGCAAAGGGACAAAGGTTTTTTTGTTGAAACTTTGTCTAAGGATAAAAATAAAAAACCGTTTACTCATAGCAGAGTAAACGGTTTTTTATTTTATAGCTTTTCAATTCAAGTAAGTAGAGATTTTTGCAAAGTATTTAAACTTTGAACCTTTGTTCCTCTGAACCTTTGCACCTTAATCTAACGCATTCAAAATCTTTAAGCCAAAAACCACTCCGTTTTGTTGAATACCGCCTTGATACGAATGCACATAATCGATTCTAAATAGTTTGAATTTTCCAAAACCTAAATTGTCTAAACCGACAGTAAACTCAGAATATGGTTTTCGGTCGGGAATTGCTAAAGCGTGAAAACCAACATTCATAGTCGATTTTAAAAGATTTAGCAACGGAATTTTATTCATTATAAAACCAGTGTCATTGTATTCTGTATGCATTTCAAAATAACTGTCGTTTGTGCTATTAGAATAATAAGGCATCATATTAAAAACATTCAAATAACGTTCGCTTGTTCCAATATGAGTTTGGTTTCCGTTAAAATGTCTATAATCGATAAACGAAATATTCTCGGCATTAAAGAATTTCCCTGCTCTGAAATTGGTTCCTAAAAGACCTTTGTTTCCAAGTGATAAATCATATTGTACCGAAGCACCAATTCTTTCGTATTCATATTTTTTTTCGCTTGCCGCGAATGTTTTTTCAAAAGCTAGATAAATCGTCGGATATTTATCGTTTTTGAAATTAAATCTTCCGTCAGGTCTCGAAATGTATTTGTTGCCAAAGTTGATTCTAGTTGTCACAAGGGCTTTAAACAAGTGATGCTGATTAAAAGCAGGTGTTGTAAAATCATCTGGAGCCAAAGGATTATTAGAAGAATAAACATCGTCTTTTTTAAAGAAAGAATAATCAGTTGTATTAAAAAGCGGTTTTCGTTGTTCATAACCCATTTTTCCGGTAAGATTTATTCCATTAGCAATATCTTGTCCGTAATTGATTTCGGCAAATTCTAAGTTATAAAGCTTCATGTAGTTGTCTTTAAAAAACAAAGAGCTTATCGAATTGATAAATTTAGAAATAGGCTCAGCACTATTAAATTGAGCCGTTTTGGTTCCTCCCGATCCCCAAATAGTGGCGTAATTTATATTGTTAAAACGATGGCTGAATTCTCCAATTACACGAAAACGTTCATCTGAAAAACCATAATTAAAAGTTGTGCTTATAGAAGTGTTGGTTCCTTTTTCTTCGTCCCATTTTCTAAAGGAGAAACCCGAATCTAGATTAAAACCTTGAACGGTATTAAAACTTAAGGAAGCAATATTCAGTAAGCCTTTATAATCAAAAGAATATTTTTTAAAAGTGTTTTTATAATCATAACCCATTAAAATATCCCAAACCTTAAATTTGTTGTTTTTGGCATCAATAGAATCGGTATATTTTTTGGATTTTCTAATAGTCTGCAGACTATCTTTCTTGGCATAATCTGAGCTTTCTTCAATAGTTAGGGGAATAGGACGAATTTCATTCCAGAAAGCATCATCTTTTTTGTTAGCATTAAGTTCAAAAGCAACAATTTCATTTCCGAAAGTTTTCTTGTCAAAAGAATCAGGAAATTCATAATTCGAATAGACGTAATTAAAATTTCCAGAAAACTTTATTCCAAAAATGCCTGCATTAAAAGAAAGAGTCTGTGCATTTTTAGACCAGATTTTATTGTTAGTATTGTAGCTAAAACTCTGTTTTAAAGTCATCACTTCTGTAAATTCGTTTTTCATTCGATAGCCTTTAATATCTAAATCAATGGCATAAATCGCAAAACTGTCATCTACAATATAAATATAACCTTCAAAAACAGGTTCTTTATCTCGCTTAGGAATGACTTTGATTTTATTAATCTGCTGATTATTGTCGTCATAAAAAGTGCTTTCCAGCTTGTATTTGTAATAATTGAAAGCATTGTCGGCGATAGGAGAGATGAGTTTTACATCAAAACCTAAAGTATTATCATAAAAATCATAAGTCGATAAGGCTGCTGTGTTGTAGCTATAACCGCGATTGTTTCCTGAGATTTTAGAAGCAATGATTTTCTCTTTCAGTTTACTTGGTTTTTCAAAAGTCACTTTCGAAATCGTCTCAGATAAATATAAAATTCCTGTTCCTGTAGAATCTAAATTTGAAGCCATATCCTCACCTAGGTCTACTTTTTTGCCCAATATTTTTTTAGGTAGATCTTTAACCTTAAACATTCCTTTCGAATAAAAATCGGCGGTATATCTTCCAGTTTTATCTGAGTTTTCTTTTTTATTTGCTATTGCACTTTTTATAATAGCATTTGCAGGATTGTTTTTAGGATCAATGATAACTTCATTTAAAGCGAAACTTTCTTCCTGAAGACTAACATCCATATTAACTATTCTTGTTGCAGCAAGAACAGTTATTTTTTTGGTTTTATAACCTAAATATTGAAAAGTGATGATGTTTCCTCCAATTTCTTTTACATTGAGCTGATATTTTCCCTGTTCATTTGTAGTGGTTCCAGCATAAGTGTTTTCTTCAAATACTGATACAAAAGGAAGCGGATTTCCTTTGTCATCTGTGACAGTTCCTCTGATTTGAGCAAAATTGGAAAGTGAAAAAAATAAAAAGGCAAGTAAAGTATAGTTTCTCATGCAAATGTGGTATATCTTACAAAAATATAATAAGTTAAATCTGAGCTTATTAATAATTTGTTAAATTGAATGAGAGAGTTTGTTTGGCTGAGTGAAGTCGAAGCTCATCTTTTTTCATTGGCCTTCGACTACGCTCAGGATGACACTTATTTAAAAAAATTACAAGAAAGATTGTATAGCCAATTCGTAACTTTTTAGTCCGAAACCTAAAATAACACCTTTTGCATTTCCAGACAAATAAGATTGATGTCTAAAGCTTTCGCGAGCATAAGTATTTGAAATATGGACCTCAATTACTGGAGTAGTAACAGCTTTCATAGCGTCTCCCAAACCAATAGAAGTGTGTGTGTAAGCCCCAGCATTTAGAATAATTCCATCAAATGAAAAACCAACTTCTTGAATTTTACCAATCAGTTCTCCTTCAATATTACTTTGATAATAAGAAAGTTCAATGTTTGGGAATTTTTGTTTCAACGTTTCAAAATAATCTTCAAAAGTCTGACTTCCGTAAACTTCAGGTTCGCGTTTTCCTAAAAGATTCAAGTTTGGGCCGTTGATAATGCAGATTTTCATAAGGTAATTTGGTTTTTAATTAAGCGATGTAAATACATTTTACATTTTCACAAATGACATTTCACATGTAAGTGTAAAAATAAAAAAACCGCACTAATAATTAGAGCGGTTTTTGTAAAAGTATGTGATATTCTTTTAGAACATGTATCCAGCTGAAAGTTGGAATACAGAGTTTTTAAAATCAGCTTCTTCTGAAATTTCTGTCAAACCTATGCCGTAACGAGCTTGAACAAAAAGACCTCCAACAACTTTTAATCCTAAACCTGCGTTAAGAGAAAAATCAAATGTTTTTGGATCTGCAACATCAAATTCTTTTTTATTGCTAACAAGGAATGATGCCTGTGGACCAAGTTCTAAGCTAAGAGATTTAGTCATATAGATTTTTGCCATTACAGGAATAGCAATATATCCCATTTCGTTTTTAAATTCTGAAATGGCATTTTTATAAGTTGCTCCTTGAGTAGAATATAAAAGCTCTGGCTGAATTGAAAATTTTTCTAATAATTTAAGTTCTGCTACAAGACCTGCATGGTAACTTGTAATACCTTCTTTGTCAACAGAAATTCCATTAAAGTCAGAACCTCCAGTTTGGTTAGCAAAGTTAACCCCTGCTTTAACCCCGATTTGTACAAATTGTGCGTTTACTGCCGCTGATGTTGCTATGAACATTACAGCTGCTAAAATTATTTTCTTCATAAAAAGGTTTTTAAAAATTGGAATTTTAAAATGTTATTTAAAGTTCAAAACTACATATTTAGCATTTTATTGCATTATAATTTAGATTAAATAATTACTAAAATTCCCACTCAAATTGCTTTTTCTTACTTATAAAACATCTTTTTTTCTTTTAAATATTTGATTTTCAATTGGTCTCTGTCGGTTTTGTTTTTGTCTTATTTTAATACTTTTTAAACTTATTGCGGAGTTTTTTTTGTAAGTCTAATCTTAGTTTTGATATCCTTATTGAAACATAAAATATGAAAAGGATAATTTTAGCCTTGGCGATAATGACATTTTGTTTTTTAAATGCACAAAATACTAAGTTTGGAGTAAAAGGTGGCATTCAACTATCAAATCTAGTAGGAAATGTTGAGAATGAAACACCAAAATTTGGTTTTCAAATAGGAGGTTTTGTTGAATTTAAGATTGCAAAAAGGTTATTTATTCAACCAGAGATTTTGTATTCAACTCAGGGAGGAAAATATGAACGATCTAGTGATGACTTAGTATTGAAACAGGAATTAAATTCGAGTTATTTAAATTTTCCAGTTATGTTAAAATATTATGTTATAGATAAATTGAGTATTGAGGCAGGTCCGCAAATTGGTTTTTTATTAGATGCCAAAGGAAAATTCGAAGTAAGAGATGGGACAGAACCTTTATCCTATGGAAGTGGGAGTGCAAAAGCGGTGTACAAAACAGAAAATATTGGTTTAAATTTTGGCGCAAGTTATGATTTTACAAAAAATATAGCAGCTGGAATAAGATACCATTCTGGCATGAAGAATGAAATTAGGTACTATCCTTCGGGTAATTTTTTTGATGATCCTGAACAAATAAGATTACGTAATAATGTTCTCTCAATCTCCATTGGGTATAAGTTTTAAAATGTAAAATATTTAAATGTTAAACCTTCCTTGACGGAAGGTTTTTTTTGTTAATGGGAAGAACATGTGCCGATTTTTTCTGTCTTATTTTAATACTTTTTAAACTTATTGCGGATGTTTTTTTGTAGGTCTAATCTTAGTTTTGGCATCGGTAATTAAAAAAAATAAAACATGAAAAAAGTAATTTTAGCTGCTATTGCAGTAATGGGGTTTAGTTTTGCAAATGCGCAAGATATTAAGTTTGGAGTTAAAGGAGGAATAAATCTGTCAACTTTTACAGGTGATATTGAAGATGTATCGTCTAAAGTTGGTTTTCAAGTAGGAGGTTTTGCAGAATTAAAGCTTTCAGAAAAGTTTTCTGTCCAGCCAGAGGTTTTGTACTCTTTACAAGGTGCAAAATTTAAAGAAGATGGAGATTCTTATTCTTATAAAGAAAAGATTCATGCTAGCTATCTAAATATACCTGTTATTGCGAAATATTATGTTATTGATAAATTGAGTGTTGAAGCGGGGCCTCAAATTGGTTTCTTGTTATCTGCTAAAGATAAGTGGGAAAGTGTGGAAGATGGTGAAAAATATAGTGGTAAAGAAAATGTAAAAGATGGATTCAAATCTGTTGATTTTAGTTTAAATATTGGGGCTGGGTATGATTTTACGGAAAATATATCGGCTGGAATAAGATATAATTTTGGTTTGTCTAATATTTCAGACTACAGTGACAATACAAAAATTCATAATGATGTAATTTCATTATCTTTAGGATATAAATTCTAATAAAAAATATTTAGTTAATTTTTTAAAGGCCTTTCCTTATTTTCAAGGAAGGTCTTTTTTTTTTATTCAAAATTCTAGTTTTTAAAATTGGCTTTAATTTAGAATTAACAATTAGCGTAATAGTTACTATTTTATTTGTTAAATTCCTAATATAGATTTATGAAGAATATTTTTATATTTGACCTCATTAATTTAACCCAAAACAAATTAGAATGAAAAAAATTATTTTATCTGCCATTGCAATTATGGCTTTTGCATTCTCAAATGCTCAGGAAACAAGATTTGGAATAAAAGGAGGCCTTAATATTTCAAGTATCGTTGGTGGCGATGTGAGAGATGCTAATGCATTAGTAGGATTTCACATTGGTGGTTTAGCTGAAATCCACTTAGTAGAAAAGTTTTATATTCAACCAGAGCTTTTGTTTTCTACACAAGGAGCGAAATTTGATAATGGTTTTGGAGATGATTTAGATATAAAATTAAACTATTTAAATATTCCTGTTCTGGCAAAATATTATATCGTTGATAAAAAATTTAGCGTAGAAGCTGGTCCGCAACTTGGTTTTTTGTTGTCAGAAAAATGGGATAATACTGATTTTGACGGTGATGCGAAATCAGTAGATTTTGGTTTTAACTTTGGAGCAGGTTATAGTTTTACTGATAATTTTTCAGTTGGTCTTCGTTATACTGTGGGATTATCTCCTATTTGGGATGATAATATTGATGACTCAGGAGATTTGTATGACAGTGCAAAAAATGGTAATTTCCAAATTTCTGCAGCCTATAAATTTAATTAAGAAATTAAAAATATTTGAAGAACCTTCCTTTTTTAAGGAAGGTTTTTTTATGCCAAAAAATTACTTACTTTGTAAATATGAATTGGAGCAGGTATATAAAAGATTATCAGTCGTATTTGAGGATAGAGAGAGGTTTGTCTAAAAATACAATTGAAAATTATGGTTTTGATATTGAACGTTTATGTCTTTTTTTAGAAAACAATAAGATTGATGTTTCGCCAATAAAAATTTCAGACGAAACTTTGCAGCAGTTTATTTATACAGTGGCTAAAGAAGTAAATCCGAGATCACAGGCAAGGATTATTTCTGGACTTAAAAGTTTCTTTAATTATCTGGTTTTTGAAGATTACAGAAACGATAATCCTTTAGAATTGATTGAAGCGCCAAAAACAGGCCGTAAATTACCGGATACTTTATCTCTCCAGGAAATTGATGTATTGATAGAAACAATCGATTTGAGCACCAATGAAGGTGAACGTAATCGTGCAATGCTTGAAACTTTGTACGGTTGCGGATTACGTGTTTCTGAATTGATTTCGCTTAAAATTTCAGATCTTTTTTTTGATGAAGATTTTATTAAAATTACTGGTAAAGGAAACAAGGAAAGATTTGTTCCAATTGGGCCATTAACTCAAAAATATATTGACATTTACAGAAATGCTGTTCGCTGTAATCTCAATATTAAAAAAGGAGCAGAAGATACTTTGTTTTTAAATAGAAGAGGGAATCAGTTAACGCGAGCGATGGTGTTTACTATCATTAAAAATCTTGCCCAAAAGATGGGATTAAAAAAAAGTATAAGTCCTCATACACTGCGCCACTCTTTTGCAACACATTTACTAGAAAATGGTGCAGACCTAAGGTCAATTCAGTTAATGCTTGGACATGAGTCTATTACGACCACAGAAATTTATGTGCATTTAGATAGAAGTTTTCTAAAAGAAGTGATGCATAGTTTTCATCCGAGAAAATAAATTTTTGTGGAATTATGTTTTTTTTGTTTTGGAAATTTATATATTGTGTTAAAATTTTGTTTTAATAAAAACAAAACAATATAAATATATGGTTTTTCTTTCTTTTTTTTAAGAAAATCTGGAGATTTATTTACATTAAAAAGTAGTATATGGTTTTTGATTTGTATGGAAATGAAGATTGCTTAGAGGTAAATAATTTTTATAAAAAATTGTTGGCCGAAATGCCCGACCTGCTTTTTCAGTTTATTATTGATGCTGATAATAATTACGCGTTTCCTCTTGTAAGTAAATCGGCAGATGAAATATTTGAACTTTCCGCAGCAGATTTTAATGATGATATAAAGTTTATAGTTTACGATCGAATTTTACCTCAGGATCGTGAATTTTTTTTTCAGTCTTTGATCAAAGCAAGAAAAGAAATAAAGCCTTGGGAAATTGAGTTTAGAGCGACTCTTCCTAAAAAAGGAATTCGATGGTTTAGGATTTCTTCAAAAACAGAATCTTCGGTAAATGGAAGTGTGATTTTTTACGGACATGTTTCAGATATTACGGAATTAAAAGATAAAGAAGAAAAGCTTCGAATTTCTGAAGAGCGTTTTCAATTTGCTCTCGATGCTTCTACTGCAGGAATATGGGATTGGGACATGGTTACCAATAGTGTTTTTTATTCTTCTTTGTCTCTTAAAATTTTGGAGCTGGAATCTACTGATATTTTCGACGATCCTGAGCGATGGGATAAAATTGTGCATCCAGATGATCTCCCAAAATATTATTCAGATATTCATGAGCATTTTGATAATAAAATTCCGTTTTACGAAAATTACCATCGTGTAATGACTTCCAGCGGTAATTATAAATGGATTCTGGATCGTGGAAAAGTCATTAAACGAGATGAAAACGGAAAGCCTTTGCGTGTAATTGGGACGCATACAGATGTTTCGGCTCAAAAAGAAAAAGAGTTGGAGCTTATGAAAACCATGAAACTGTATAGTGATCAAAATAGCCGCTTATTGAACTTTTCTCATATTGTTTCTCATAATTTAAATACTCAGGCAGGAAATATAAAATCGATTTTAGATCTTATTGATGCCGATGTTAGTAAACAGACTGTAGCGGAAATGCTGGAATATTTGCGAGCCGTTTCTAATGATCTGAATGAGACTATTTCAAACCTTACTCAAATTGTAAAAACACAGAGTAACATCAATATTGCGGTAGTGCCACTAAAGCTTTGTGAATATATTGAGAAAACGATCTCAACAATCAAAGGTTATGATAAAAATCGAAAAGTCACCATTATAAACAACGTTCCCAAGTATTTAACGATTAATTTTAATCCAGCTTATATGGAAAGCGTTTTGTTGAATTTTACCACCAATGCAATTAAATATGCGCATCCAGATCGTGATCCAATCATTACTTTTGATTTTGCAATCGAACCAGAAGGTTTTAAGTCGCTTAAGATTACAGATAACGGCCTAGGAATCGATTTGAAGGTTTATGGTGAATTATTATTTGGAATGTACAAAACCTTTCACAAGCATGAAGAAGCTCGAGGTATTGGATTGTATATTACTAGAAATCAAATTGAAGCGATGAAAGGAACTGTTGAAGTAGAAAGTGAAGTAGGAGTAGGAACAAGTTTTAAAATTGTTTTTAATGATATGTAAAACGTAAATAGATTATAAAAATAAAGGCTGTCAATTTTGACAGCCTTTATTTTTTATTGATGTTTCCTGAGATTATTTAGCAATGTTTACAGCTCTTGTTTCTCTAATAACTGTAACTTTTACTTGTCCAGGATAAGTCATTTCTGTTTGGATTTTTTGTGAAATTTCGAAAGATAAGTTCGCAGCATTATCATCAGAAACTTTCTCGCTTTCTACAATTACACGAAGTTCTCTACCAGCTTGGATTGCATAAGCATTTTTAACACCGCTAAATCCGTAAGCTACATCTTCAAGATCTTTTAGACGCTGGATGTAAGAATCAAGAACTTGACGTCTTGCACCCGGTCTAGCTCCAGAAATAGCATCACAAACTTGGATGATTGGAGATAATAAAGATTTCATTTCAATCTCATCGTGGTGTGCTCCAATTGCGTTACAAACCTCTTCTTTCTCGCCGTATTTCTCAGCCCACTGCATTCCTAAAAGTGCGTGTGGTAAATCACTTTCTGTATCTGGCACTTTTCCGATATCGTGAAGTAAACCAGCTCTTTTTGCCAATTTCACGTTCAGTCCTAATTCTGCAGCCATAATTCCGCAAAGTTTAGAAACTTCTCTAGAGTGCTGTAATAAGTTTTGTCCGTAAGAAGAACGGTATTTCATTCTACCTACGACTTTAATTAATTCTGGATGTAAACCGTGAATTCCTAAGTCGATAACGGTACGTTTTCCAACTTCAATAATTTCATCATCGATCTGTTTAGCCGTTTTAGCAACAACTTCCTCAATACGTGCTGGGTGAATACGGCCGTCAGTTACAAGTTTGTGTAGAGATAAACGAGCGATTTCTCTACGAACAGGATCGAAACAAGAAAGGATAATCGCTTCTGGTGTGTCGTCAACAATAATTTCAACTCCAGTTGCAGCTTCAAGCGCTCTAATATTACGACCTTCACGTCCAATAATTCTACCTTTTACATCATCAGATTCAATGTTGAAAACAGATACACAGTTTTCTACTGCCTCTTCTGTTCCAACTCTTTGAATAGTGTTGATGATGATTTTTTTAGCTTCTTGCTGTGCAGTCAATTTTGCCTCTTCAATAGTTTCTTGAATATGAGACATTGCTTTTGTTTTAGCTTCAGCTTTTAAACCTTCTACCAATTGCTCTTTTGCTTCTTCTGCAGAAAGACCAGAGATTACTTCTAATTGCTGTAATTGGCTTTTATGAAGCTTTTCAACTTCAGCTTGTTTTTTGTCTAAAACTTCAATTTTGTTTTCGTACTCAGCTGTTCTTGCTTCAAAGTCGTCGTTTACTTTTTTAGCTTTAGAAAGTTCGTTAGAAACTTGAGATTCTTTATCGCGAACTCGTTTTTCTACTTCAGCAACTTTTTTATCGCGTGCTAAAATAACTTGTTCGTGTTCTGATTTAAGTTCGATAAAACGCTCTTTTGCTTGAAGAATTTTATCTTTTTTGATATTTTCTGCTTCTAAATTTGCGTCTTTTAAGATAGAAGCCGCTTCTTTTTTAGCGTTTTTAATTAGGTTTGAAATATTACTTTTCTCGATAATTTTAGCTATTGCAAATCCTGCCGCAATACCTACAATACCAATAATGATCGTTATGATGTCCATGTTTGTTAGGGTTTATATATAAAAAAAGCCTACATTAATTGCTTGTATAAACTCGTAAAGACAAGTTTTGAGCTAACTCACTGTTCAAGTTTCCCAGCCAAATGGAGGGCATACTATAGTAGCGACGATTTGCTCATTCTAAATTGTTAGTGTTGAGTTTACCAATTGTGAACTAATGTAGGCAGTATCTTAGTTTCTGTAAAGAACGTTTAATTTTCGAGATATTGATCTAAAAGCGTATTTAATCTTTTAATCCTTTCGATAGTTTCTTCTCCATCGATTGCATTATCAATCTGTTTTTGTTCTACTTGCGATGCAAATTGTAGTGCACACATGGCTAGAACATCTTGTTTGTCACGAACCGCGTAATTTTCTTCGAATTGCTTGATCATAGCATCAATTTTTTTAGAAGCACTTCTAAGTCCTTCTTCTTGAGCCGGTTCAACCGTAAGTGGGTAAACGCGGTCGGCAATTGATATTTTAATTCTAAGCTTTCCGTCCATGTTATTAATCTGATAGTTGCGCTATGCAGTAATCGATTTCGCGAATTAATGAATTTATTTTAAGCTTTGTCTCTCTCTTGTTATTGTCGCTGCCAAGCAACGAATTGGCTATCTTAAGTGTTTCATTTTGCTTCTTCAAAGCTTCCATTTCCTCAGATTGTTTCTGGATAATTTGCGCAGCTTTGGCTAGTTCTAATCGTAATACTTGATTGTTTTGTTCAAAGGCTTTTGATTTTTCAAAAAGCTTTTCAACTTTATATTCAAGAGTATCAATTATTTCTGCAATTACACTCATTATACATCCTATTCATTACTTAATCCTACAAAGTTAATATTCCTTTTTATTAATGCAATTTTTTATTGATTTTTTTGCATTATTTTAGATAAATATATTGTAATTCAATTAATTGGGTTTTTGAAGCTTTTTTCTTGCTTTTATTGGCTTATTTTTGCTTATCTTAGCAAAAATGTTGTTTATGAGATTATATGTACTTGCCCTTTTAATTTGTAATTCTGTGTTTGCTCAAACACAATATCCCAAAGATTATTTCCGTCCGCCATTAGATATTCCAATGCAACTTTCCGGTAATTTTGGAGAGTTGAGACCTAATCACTTTCATGCTGGTTTTGATTTAAAAACGAATCAAAGAGAAGGTTTGACGGTACATGCAATTGCGGATGGATATGTTTCGCGAATTAAAATTTCGACTTTTGGAAACGGAAAATGTATTTATATAACACATCCAAATGGATATACTTCGGTTTACGGGCATTTGCAAACGCCAACCGGGGCAATTTTAGATTATGTAAAAAAAACACATTACAAAGAAAAGGCCTATGAAATTGAAATGTTTCCAAAGCCAGACGAGCTTCCTGTGAAAAAAGGGGATATAATTGGGCTTTCAGGAAATACAGGTTCATCTGAAGGGCCGCATCTTCATTTTGAAATTCGAGATACAAAAACAGAGTTTGTGATCAACCCGATTTTCTTTGGCTTTGACCAAAATTTAAAGGACACCAAAAAGCCTACTTTGTCTAGTTTGTATGTTTATCCGTTAGATAATGCAACAGTAAATCAGTCAAAACAGCCTTTGCTGGTAAGTATGGCACTTCAAAAAGACGGAACTTATTTAGCTTCTAAAATTAAGGCAAAGGGAAAAATTGGTTTCGGAATTAATGCTGTTGATACCGATGATGTATCGCATAATAAAAATGGAGTTTTTAATGTTTCGACTTTTTTAAACGGAAATCAGAATTATAATTATCAGTTTAATACATATTCTTTTGATGAAATGCGTTATATCAATGCTTTGATCGATTATTCTCGATATAAAAAATCGGGGCAACGCGTGCAGAAGCTTTTCATGAAAACGCCTTTTGCTTTAAGTATTATCAAAACAGATTCTCTTCGCGGGATTGTAAAAGCAGAACCTAATTTAACTTCAAATTACAAAATTGAGGTTTCTGATTATTTTGGAAATTTAAATTCGGTTACGGTTCCAATTGAGTTTGATGCTGCGACACCACTTGTAGAAGCAGAACCAACAAACGGACAATATTTTATCAAATATAATAGAGATGCCAATTTTGAGAAAGACAATATGTCGGTTTTCTTTCCTGCAGGAACTTTTTACGATGACTTTAATATGAATTTTGATGTGAGAAATAATAAAATTTATATTCACGACGATACCGTTCCGGCACATTCTAATTTTACGATAACCATAAAAGACGATACTTATCCAGAATCTTTGCGAGATAAACTTTATATCGGAAAGGGGACAAGTTATAATGGAACAATCAGAAAAGGTGATGTTTTTACTGCGAAAGCAAAAATATTGGGCACTTATGGTTTGGTTCTCGATACGATTCCGCCAGTTGTTAAAATTGCAAAACCAATTGAAGGAAAATGGATTAGCGATCAAAAGAAAATTGATTTAACGATAAGCGATTCTTTGTCTGGAATAAAATCTTATAATGGATATTTGAACGGAAGTTGGGTTTTGTTTGAATACGAGAATAAAGCCAGAAGAATTACGCATACTTTTGATGATCAATATTTGGCAGAAGGTGAAAACGTATTAAAAGTTGAAGTTGTTGATAATGTAGGAAATACTACTATCTTTGAAACTCGTTTTTTTAGAAGTCAACAAAAATAAAAACCCAAAATCTTTGAGTTACAACAGGTTTACATTCGCTTTTCTTTTTTTATTTTTCAGCTGTATTGCTTTAGCTCAGAATGCTCGCGTGAAAGGGCTGATTTTAGATGCCGAAAAACATCCTGTTGCGAGCGTAAATATTTCTTCGCAGGAAATTGCTGTGCAATCTGATGCAAATGGATTTTACGAAATAGTAATTCCTTCAAACAAAAAGGTTTCTCTTATTTTTACTCACGTTTCATTAAAAATGATGAGTTTGACGGTTAGTTTAAAAACAAATGAAGTTTTTGTTTTTAATCCGATTATGAGTAATTCTGAAGAACAGATGGGAGAAGTTTTTGTTTCTTCTGGAAATAGAAAACGTGTTCAAGGAATAACTTCTGTTGATACTGAAACCATAAAAAAGATTCCCGGTGCCAATGCAGGAATCGAAAATATTCTAAAAACACTTCCTGGAGTTAATTCCAATAATGAATTAAGCACACAATACATGGTTCGTGGTGGAAATTATGACGAAAATCTAGTTTATGTAAATGAAGTAGAAGTATATCGTCCGTTTTTAATTCGTTCAGGACAGCAGGAAGGTTTGAGTTTTACCAATACAGATTTAGTTCAAAATGTTGAATTTTCTGCCGGTGGATTTCAAGCGAAGTTTGGAGATAAATTATCTTCTGTTTTAGATATTACGTATCGCAAACCAACTCAATTTGGAGCTGCTTTTGAAGCCAGTTTTTTAGGCGGAAGCGCTGCAGTCGACTTAGTTTCTAAAAATAAAAAGTGGTCTGCTGTAACTGGAGTCCGTTACAGAAATAATAGTCTTTTGGTAAACAGTCAAGATACAGAGACAAATTATAAGCCAACTTTTGCCGATATTCAAACCAATGTAAATTATGATATTTCTGAAAAATGGCAAATGAGCTTTTTAGGAAATATTTCTCAGAACAAATATTCGTATGAGCCTTTAGTGCGCCAAACTAATTTTGGGACAGCAGATCAGCCAATGGCGCTTGCGGTTTATTATGAAGGGCAAGAAAAAGATCAGTATAACACATATTTCGGAGCTTTAAAAACGACTTATAAAGCTTCACCTACGCTTACGCTAAAATTAATTGGTTCGTTATTTCATACCACAGAACAAGAGCATTTTGATATTTTGGCGCAATACCGTTTCGGCAATATAAATGCTGAAGATCCAGAAAATGCATCTGCAGTTGATTTTACTAGAGGAATTGGTTCTCAGCTAAACCACGCCCGAAATGATCTGGATGCTTTAATTGCAAATATTGAACTTAAAGGGACTAAAGATTGGAAAGAAAGCCAATTAGAGTTTGGTTTAAAATATACTAGAGAATCTATTAGAGATCGAGTAGTGGAGTGGGAAGTTATTGATTCGGCTGGATTTTCTATAAATCCGCCTTTGGTAGTTCTTCCAAAAAACAATCAGCCATATACGCCTTATACAGGACCGCTTTTACCATATCAAAATATTCGGGCGACAAATTTTAATGCCATAAATCGATTTTCGGGTTATGCACAATGGAATAAACAATCAGAAATTGGCTCAAGTCAAATCTGGTATCATTTGGGAGCGCGTTTTCAAGGTTGGAATGTTGGTGGAGCTTTAGAAGAAGGAAAAACGCAGTTTGTGGTAAGTCCGCGTGCGCAATTTGCCATAAAACCAGATTGGGATCGAGATATGGTTTTCAGGATTTCGGGCGGATTGTATCATCAGCCACCATTTTATCGAGAATTGCGTGATCTGGATGGAGTGGTGAATCCGAATGTGAAAGCTCAGGAAGCCATTCATGTGGTTTTAGGAAATGATTATAATTTTAAAATGTGGAATCGTCCTTTTAAATGGGTGACAGAACTGTATTATAAATCACTTTCAGATGTAAATGTATATTCGATTGATAATGTTCGAATCCGTTACGTTGCCAATAATAATGCAAAAGCGTATGCGCAAGGTCTTGATTTTAGATTAAACGGAGAATTTGTTCCAGGAACAGAATCTTGGGTAAGTTTTGGGTATATGAAAACCGAAGAAAATTACGAAAACAAAGGTTATATTGCTCGTCCGACAGATCAGCGTTTGAAATTTGCGATGCTGTTTCAAGATTATATGCCAAATATTCCAAGCGTGAAAGTGTATTTGAATTTGGTTTATAATACAGGTTTGCCTGGAGGTGCGCCAGCATATACTGATCCGTATTTATATCAAAACAGATTGAATGATTATAGAAGAGCGGATATTGGTTTTGCAAAAGTTTTTGTAGACGCAAGTACGCAAAACACAAAAAAAGGCTGGCTGAAAAACTTTAAAGAGTTAGCTGTTGGATTGGAAATTTTCAATCTTTTCAATAATCAAAACGCCATTACAAATACTTGGGTTCGAGATGTGTATTCAAAAAATCAATATGCGATTCCAAATTATATGACTTCGAGGGTTTTTAACGTTAAGATAAATGCGAGGTTGTAATGTGCTTCGTAATTCTTTAGTAAAATTCAATAAAAACAAAAATTACAATCAAAAATAGTATATTTGATAATCGTATATAATCATTGTAGATGAAAAAGTATTTTAAATATATCGCCCTAATACTTATCGGAACAGTAATCAGCTGTCGAGAGGAAGTTCAGAAACCAAAAGTAAGTTATGGTGCTTCAAACAAAGTAAGTGTTACTAAAGCCGATACAACTCAAATTGAAATTGCAGATTTGCCAATTCAAATGGAAGGAACTAGTTATTTAATTCATCCAGTTGGAGATTTAAGGGTTTTTGAAAGAGGATCTAAAGCACGTTATGGTTCTTCGAGTGTAAATGATGTAAGCTTTACGATTTCTAATTTAGGCGAATATGAAATTACAGGATACCTTCAGAATTTAAAATTCCAAAAAGTAGATTCAGATTCTATTCGGCCATTATCAGACAAACCAGTTTTGATCTTAACAGCAACTTATTTGAAAACGGTTGCAGACAGAACGCATAATAATGTGATGGTTTACACGCTGACAGATTCAGATACCAATAAAGATGGAAAAATAGATACGAGCGATATCAAAACTTTATACTTAAGTGACATCAGCGGAGAAAATTTTACCAAAGTATCAGCAGATCTTCAAGAATTGGTAGATTGGAGTTTAATTGAATCTAAAAACCGTTTGTATTTTAGAACTATTGAGGACACTAACCAAAACGGACAGTTTGATAAAAACGATGTTTTGCATTACAATTATATAGATTTGGCTTCTAAAAAATGGGAAGTGAAAAGTTATAAACCTATTTAAAAGATTCTGAGGTTCTGAGAGGCTAAGGTTCTAAGTTTTTTTTCTTTCCACAGATTAAAAGGATTAGAAGGATTTTTTAAATTGTTTTCATTAATGAAAACAGCATTTTTTCATTTTTATACATCAAGTTGTCATTCCGTAGGAATGTCTGGTCGGTAGAAAAAAAAATGATCACCAATCAATTTACGTTCCGTAGGAACGTTTGATGTGTTGCATTGTTTTTTAAAAAAAAATATACCAAAAATCAAACGTTCCTATGGAACGTAAATATCCCTAACAATATAATTTTTCTACCAATGAAATGTTCCTACGGAACATAAAATCAAATCAGAAACGGGAAAAAATCTTTTTAATCCTTTTAATCTGTGGCAAGAAAAAAAACTTAGAATCTTAGCGTCTTAGTATCTTAGCAACTTCAAATTAATATATCACTTTCCAGGTCAGATTTTTCGATTTCAAAACCAAAACCAAGACGCTCCACCAATTCGATAACCAGTTTTTTGTACCAGTTTTCGGATTTTGGATGAATGTATATTTTTTCGATTAATTGGTTAATGTCGACGTTGATTTTTAATCCGTCGTTTAATTTGATGTCGCTTTTAGAAGTGTCACTCAGAATTCGGACTTCTCGTTCGTATTGAAAACTTTTTCTTTTAAATAGAAATGGAAAGAACAAATCATCAAACGGAATGTATTCTTTTTTATAATCAATGTAATTTACTTCACCAATAAACTGATCATAATTGTTTTCTGGTCTTACTGCTTTCTGTAGTCTTCTAATGGTGGACTGAATGGCTAAGCCTTCATTGTTTTTGGTAAAAATTTGCCACATGGCAAACGATTCATATTCGTTGATATGCCAGCTGCTGATAGCTACTTTTTCGCGATGCGTTTTGTAGTAATTTAAAAACTCAGGATTATCCGCAGCAAGTTTTTTAATCTCTTCGTAAGTTGGTTCGCTGAAAGTCCCCTCATATTGATCTTCAAACTTGTCTGAACGCGACATAAAAAGTTTTTTCGAAAGTAATAAGTCAAGAAATTTAGAGAGGTCTAGATATTTCCAAACAATAGTATCGGGATCGTCTGGAAGTTTTATGTTGGGGTTGTTAAGATACATTTTCTGAAAGAATTAAATTTCAATCTTTAACTATCCTAAAGTTATAAAAATAAACACAGATTAAAGAAAATTAAACTGAGTTTTAATATTTCCTTAATCTGTGTCAGATTATTTGTTATGTTAAATTCTTATGATTCGAAAGACTGCATCGTTACCAATTTATTATAAGTTCCGTTGTGCGCAATCAGTTCTTCATGAGTTCCTTGTTCAACGATTTTTCCTTTCTGCATTACCACAATCACATCTGCTTTTTGAATTGTTGAAAGACGGTGTGCAATTACGATTGATGTTCTGTTCTGCATCATGTTTTCTAGCGCAACCTGAACAAATTTTTCACTTTCGGTATCCAATGCAGATGTTGCTTCATCCAAAATCATAATCGGTGGATTTTTCAATACGGCGCGGGCGATAGATAAACGTTGTTTTTGCCCGCCAGAAAGCTTGTTTCCGCTATCTCCAATATTGGTGTAAATGCCTTTTGGAAGATCTTTAACGAACTCATAAGCATTAGCGATTTTTAAAGCTTCGATAATTTCATCATCAGTAGCATCTAATTTTCCTAAAGAAATATTAGCTTTTATCGTATCATTAAACAAAATGCTGTCTTGCGTTACCAATCCCATCAAACTTCTTAGTGAGTGAAGATTCATGTCTTTAATGTTGAT
This sequence comes from Flavobacterium sp. UW10123, assembly GCF_040538975.1. Lineage (NCBI taxonomy): Bacteria > Pseudomonadati > Bacteroidota > Flavobacteriia > Flavobacteriales > Flavobacteriaceae > Flavobacterium > Flavobacterium sp. UW10123. The sequence continues at coordinate 85,087 of NZ_JBEWQE010000010.1, read as the reverse complement.
TCCGTCAATAGAAATTGAACCTTCGTTTACATCATAAAAACGAGTTAGCAGGTTTGCAATAGTACTTTTTCCACTTCCAGATTGTCCAACAAGTGCAACGGTTTGTCCTTTTTTAATTTCAAGAGAAAAGTCTTTTAGAACATTTTCATCTTCATATTTAAAGTTGATATTCTGAACGCTGATGTTGTTGTCAAACGTTGTTTTTTCGATTGCGTTTTCTTTAGAAACAATTGTATTTTCTTGATCTAAAACTTCAAGAACACGTTCTGCTGCTGCGTTTCCTCTTTTTACTCCGTATGAAGCTTTAGAAATTGCTTTTGCGGGAGTAAGAATGTTATAGGCAAGTCCCATGTAAGCAATAAATGAAGGGCCACTTAGAGTTTTGTCAATTAAAACCATTTGACCTCCATACCATAATAAAATGGCAATAACGGTGATTCCCATAAATTCACTTGCAGGAGAAGCTAAGTTCTGACGGTTTCCTATTTTATTTGATAAATTAAAAAAGCGTTGAGTTGAATTTTGAAAAACAGTATTGAAATAGTTTTCAGCATTATATCCTTTTACAACTTTTAATCCGCCAATAGTTTCCTCAATTGTAGATAAGAAAGTGCCTTGCTCTTCTTGTGCTTTTGTAGATTGCTTTTTCAATTGTTTTCCGATTAAAGAAATGATATAGCCAGAAATCGGAATGAAAATGAATACAAATAAGGTTAACTTGGTGCTGATGATCAGCATTGTTGTGATGGTGAAAATGATCGTTAAGGGTTCTTTTACTATAAGTTCTAATATAGCTAGAAAAGAGTTTTGTACCTCATTTACGTCAGCTGAAATTCTTGAAATGACATCTCCTTTTCTTTTTTCTGAATAAAATGCCAAAGGAAGTTCCAATGTTTTTTTGTACATCGCATTTCGCATGTCTTGTAAAACTCCATTTCGTAAGAAAGTGATGAAAAACATAGCTAAATAATCGGCAAGGTTTTTCAATAAAAATATCGAAATTATAATGGTCACCATTATGGCTAAAATATAACCTGGATCATGATTGCCTTTTGTTGTAGTGATGTAGTAGCTTAAATAGTCTTCACCATATTGTTGCAATTTTAAAATTCCTTCATAAACTGGTTTTTCGTGTCTGGCTTTTGTCTGGTCAAACAATACCTGAAGCATTGGAATTAAAGCAACAAAAGAAAGTGTGCTGAAAAGTGCATACAAAATATTGAAAAAGATATTTAAGAACGCATACTTCTTATAAGGGTATATAAAAGGAACTATTTTTTTGAAATTACTCATTTATTTTTGAATGTTATTTTTTCTGCTTGGTTATGTTCGCTCTGGTTTTAGTGCTATTTGTTTTGTTGTAATAAATTCGTTCTGACGAATTTTTACTGCACAAAATTAATCCAATTGGATTGTTTTCAATTTCTTTTTGGTTTTTTTTATAAAAAAAACTCTGATTTTGCATCTTTAAGAAATGCAAATCAGAGTTTTAAATATTGGGCTCCTTGTTTTTAAAGACTATTTGCAAATGGCAGTACTTTCAAAAAAAGGATTTATTTAATTCAACTGCATATCTGCAATAATGTTCTGGATTTTCTGATCTAAGAAACTTTCTGCCTCATCAAAATCAGAAACCGATTCGATTTCGGCATTAACACTAATGTAGAATTTAATTTTAGGCTCAGTTCCGCTTGGTCTTGCGCAAATTTTAGATCCATCTTCTGTATAATAAATTAATACATTCGATTTAGGAATATCCATTGTAGATTCTGATCCATCCAATAAATTTAAAGCAATAGACGATTGATAATCTTCAACCATCACAACTCTTTGTCCGTTGATTTCTTTCAAAGGATTTTCGCGTAAATCGATCATCATTTGGTTGATTTCCTGTAAACCTTCCATTCCTTTTTTAGTTAAAGAAACTAAGAATTCTTTGTAGAAACCATTTTCAACATAAAGCTGTAAAAGTTCTTTATAAACAGAGCTTTCTGCTGCTTTTGCTTGAGCAGCAACTTCGCATATTAATAAGGTTGCAGCAACAGCATCTTTATCTCTAACAGCATCACCAACCATAAATCCGAAACTTTCTTCACCACCACCGATAAATTCCAGTTCAGGAAAATCTTTGATCATTTTTGCGATCCACTTAAATCCTGTTAATCCAACTTTGCATTCAACGCCATAACTTGTTGCCAATTCCATCATCATCGGAGTTGAAACGATTGTTGAGCCAACGAATTGTTTTCCGTTAAGTTTACCTGCTTTTTTCCATTGTTTCAAAAGGAAAGAAGTCATTAAAACCATCGTTTGGTTTCCGTTCAATAAAATCATTTTGCCGTCATTGTTACGAACAGCAACTCCTAAACGGTCGCAGTCAGGATCTGTACCAACTACAATGTCAGAATTTGTTTTATCGGCCAAGGCTAAAGCCATTGTTAAAGCTTCTGGCTCTTCTGGGTTTGGAGATTTTACAGTTGGGAAATCTCCGTCTGGTACAGCTTGTTCAGGAACAATGTGAACATTTTTGTATCCAGCCTGAGATAAAACATCTGGAATAGATTTTATAGAAGTTCCGTGCAATGAAGTAAAAACAATATGAAGATTGTCTTTGGCTTCAGCCGGAGTATTAAAACTTGCGTTTTCGATAGAAGATTTTATAAATGCTTTATCAAGTTCTGTGTCAATGTACTGAATCAAACTTTCGTTTGCGTTAAATTTGATTTTGTCATAACCTAAGCTTTCAATCACATTTACAATTTCTTTGTCTTGTGGAGGAACAATTTGCCCTCCATCTTGCCAGTAAACTTTGTATCCGTTATATTCTGGTGGATTGTGGGAAGCTGTTAAAACAATTCCGCATTGGCATTTTAAATATTTAAGAGCAAAAGATAATTCTGGAGTTGGTCTCAAATCAGAAAACAAATAAACTTGAATTCCGTTTGCAGAGAAAACATCTGCTACCACTTTTGCCAACGTATTACTATTATGGCGACAATCGTAAGCAATAACCACTTTTAAAGGTTCGTTTGGAAAAACTTTATGTAGGTAATCAGACAATCCTTGAGTATTTTTTCCAAGCGTATATTTATTGATTCTGTTATCACCAACACCCATAACACCGCGCATTCCTCCAGTTCCGAATTCTAAGTTTTTGTAAAAACTCTCTTCAAGTTCTTTTGGAGAAGTGGTCATTAATTCTTTAACTGCAGCTTGCGTTTCCTGATCAAATGTTGGTGTCAGCCATTCGTTTACAGCATTTAATATATTTGGTGCTATATTCATTTTAGATTTCGTTTTATGTTTGTTTAAAAATAGTTTGTTATTGAGGGGTAAACGTGCTTTATGCAATATTTTTATGCCTTAATCAAAATATCGCTAAAAAAGCTTTTTTAAAAATTAACCTCTCGTGCTACTTTATATCTTGCTTCATTATTTTTTGTTCTTAAAATAATTTCGCCCAAGAATCCTGCTAAAAATAACTGAGTTCCCAAAATCATGGTCGTTAAAGCAATATAAAACCATGGGTTGTTGGTAACCAAGCTATATTTCATTCCAGTATACATATGGTATAGTTTAGAAACGCCAATGTATCCCGTTGCTAAAAATCCGATGATAAACATTAAAGAGCCCATTGCGCCAAACAAGTGCATTGGTCTTTTTCCGAATCTTGATAAAAACCATATGGTAATTAAATCCAAGAAACCGTTTATAAAACGTTCCATTCCGAATTTAGTTTCACCATATTTTCTAGCTTGGTGAATAACCACTTTTTCTCCAATTTTTCCAAATCCGGCGTTTTTAGCCAAAACAGGAATATATCGGTGCATTTCACCAGAAACTTCAATGTTTTTTACCACTACATTTTTGTAAGCTTTCAATCCGCAGTTAAAATCATTCAGCTCAACACCAGAAGTTTTTCTAGCGGCCCAGTTAAATAATTTTGACGGAAGATTTTTTGCCACAACAGAATCGTAACGTTTCTTTTTCCAACCAGAAACCAAATCGTATTTCTGAGCTGTAATCATTTCGTACAATTCAGGAATTTCGTCTGGACTGTCTTGCAAGTCGGCATCCATGGTAATAATAACATCCCCTTTTGCTTTTGCAAAACCAGCATGTAAAGCCTGAGATTTTCCGAAGTTTTTCATGAAACGAATTCCTTTTACATTTGGGTTTTCGTTAGAGAAACCTTCAATAATCTGCCAAGAATTATCTGTACTACCATCATCTACAAAAATGATTTCATAAGAGTAATTGTTAGATTGCATCACTTTAATGATCCAAGTGTAGAGTTCTTTAAGTGATTCCTCCTCGTTTAGAAGCGGTATAAGTATAGATAAATTCATTTATATTTTTATTCTTGTGTAGATTTGCTCTTAAAAAATGCTGCGAAAATTAATCCGAAAATTGCGCTGATAACCATTGCAAAAATAGATCCTTTTAATAATTCAAAAGTTGAATACGGATTGGTCTCTTTCATTTTGGCAACAGCTTCGTTAATAGAGGCAGCTGGCGCTCCAAATTTTTGCATCATACCAACAGTATATTTAATCATAATTTCGCTCAAAGTATCTTTTGCGCCTGGATCAATTACATTAAATAATACAATGTTAAAGGCTGTAGATATTAAAATACCGATTACTGCAGCTATAAAATAAGTAGTAAAAGCATCTTTAAAAGGAAAGACACCGTTTAAATCTTTCTTTGTTTTTGAAAGTAAAATGATACTAATTGTAAGGCTTATTACGATTCCTAGAATTCCCATCCACCATGCTGTAAATAAGTTTAAATCAATAGCATAGATTGTAGCGGTAACCAAAGCCGATGCAATTCCGATCATTACACCATACGTAACTCCATTCTTTTTTATAACTTCATTAATCATATTTTGGTATGTTTAAAATTAATCCACAAATATAGTAATTCCCACTATAATCGGATATAAAAAAAGCTTTTCGAAATAAACTAAAAAAAAGTAGGCTAACTGTTTGTTTATTAAAAAAGAATTGTAAATTTGCACACTCAAAAATAATTAAATTTTTAAACAAAAAAGAGTATTATTTGTTTACACCTTTTTCTAACCATGCAAAAGCTTCAAAATAAAAGTACTCCAAACAATAAATAAAAGAAAAGATGAAAAAAGGAATTCACCCAGAAAATTACAGATTAGTTGCATTTAAAGACATGTCTAATGATGACGTTTTTATCACTAAATCTACTGCAGATACAAAAGAAACAATTGAAGTTGACGGAGTTGAGTATCCAGTTGTAAAAATGGAGATTTCTAGAACATCTCACCCTTTTTATACTGGTAAATCTAAACTTATCGATACTGCAGGACGTATTGATAAATTCAAAACTAAATATGCTAAACACGCTAAAAAATAATAGCTGTTTTAAATTATACAAAAGCCTTCCGACTCTGGAAGGTTTTTTTTATGCGTTAAATATTACTTTTCGTTAAAATGGTTTTTAATTAAACCCGTAAAATATTTGTAACTTTGACCCAAGGTAACCAAATCAAATTTTAACGAAAACTCAATTATTTTATGAACTACATTCTTTTCGACGGTCCCGTTCGGAATGCTTTATTACCCTTTACTTTTACACGGCCAGTGGCTGATATTTTGGTTGGAATTATGACAATTCGCCAGAAATGGGAAAAATATCTAGGTTCGACAATCACAACTATAACCGAAGAATATTTGTCTGAAAAATTTCCAATGGTTGAAATGGAAGAAAACATCATGATCAACGCAGCGTATTTGCCAAATGATACTCTTGTAGAGATGGTTTCTAATTTAACAGAAAATCAGGCGATTTTTAAAGGGGAAGATGTAATAGCATTTTTTACTAATGAAAATCAGGAAGAGGTCGATTTTGATTCTTACGAAATTATTCAATACAACAAAGATTGTATAACGATTGAACATACTTGGGATATTTTCTCTAAAAATGATGCCGCGATCCGCCAAGATTTTAAATATCTGACTGAAGATCGTACGTCGCAGCCAATTCCTAAAAGCGTTAATGTAATTTCGCCAGAAAATATTTTTATCGAAGAAGGAGCAAAATTAGAGTTTGTAACTTTAAATGCATCAACTGGTCCTATATATATAGGTAAGAATACCGAAATTATGGAAGGGACTGTAATTCGCGGACCATTCGCTTTATGCGAAAATGCAATGGTAAAAATGTCTGCTAAAGTTTATGGAGCAACAACTGTTGGACCTGGATCTAGAATAGGGGGCGAGGTTAAGAATTCAGTTCTTTTTGCAAACTCGAATAAAGGGCACGAAGGATTTTTAGGAGATTCTGTTTTGGGAGAATGGTGCAATATCGGGGCAGATTCTAATAATTCGAACCTGAAAAACAATTATGAAGAAGTGAAATTATGGAGCTACGAAACAGAAGGTTTTGCTAAAACAGGACTTCAGTTTTGCGGTTTAATGATGGGCGATCACAGTAAATGCGGAATTAATACAATGTTTAATACAGGAACTGTTGTTGGTGTAAGCGCAAATATTTTTGGTTCTGGATTTCCTCGTAATTTTGTTCCAAGTTTTTCTTGGGGCGGTGCGGCTGGATTTACAACTTATGTAACTAAAAAAGCTTTTGAAACAGCGAGATTAGTTATGAGCCGAAGAAATATTGAGTTCGATGCAACAGAAGCGGCAATTATGGAACATATTTTTGAAGAAACTAAAAAATGGAGAAAGGACTAATTAGATAATTAGTCAATTTGAAAATTAGATAATTTTTTGCTAACCCGACAGGTTTTTAAAACCTGTCGGGTTTTGTTATTTTAAGGTTTTAGTGAATTTTTTAATTTTCTAATTGACACATTTTCTAATTCAACTTATTTGTCAATCTTAATAAAATCTCCTTTCATATTGAATTTTAATTCTAAACCATTGGTTAATTTTGTTTCATAGCCAGAAGATTCGATTTCTATTTTGGTTACGTCTTCTTTAGGGAAATTTGATTTTATATAAGAAGCAACTTTTTTAGGGATAATAGATTTTGGAACTTTACTGTTTTTTGCCTCCACTTCTTTCCAGTTTCCTTTTTTGTCAAACTCAATTTCAATCTGATTGTCGTATTGCACTTTGTATTCTGTAGAAAGAATTTCTTTGTCTTCCAATATGTAGTTTGGCTTTTTTGAACCAAAATGCGTTTTTAAGAATGTTTGAGCATTCGCAGGCAAAGCTTCTTTTTTGATTACAGTTTTTTGAGCATTTGCAGTAAGTCCCAATAGTAATCCTGCAATTAAATAGACGGTCAGTTTTAATTTCGTTCTCATATTTTGCTGATTTTTAAAATTATAAGGCAAGTTAAGATTAAAATTTTGAAATTGGAAAGTCTGAGTAGCTTTAAAAATCAATCGAGCTTCTTTTTTGCCACAGATTAAAAGATTAAAAAAGATTTTTTTAGAATATGCATTCTCTGAAAAAAATGTAATCAGTAAAAATCCTTTAATCTATGGCAAAAAAAAAATACATCTAATTGACACATTTTCAAAATTATCTAATTATCAAATTGGCACATTATCTAATTAAATCTATCTTTGCAGCACGAAAAAAATGGGTAGTCGGATAAACGATTAACCGATTAAACAAAATTCACAAACACAAATGATTACAGTTAACGATATTTCGGTTCAGTTTGGCGGAACTACACTTTTTAGCGATGTTTCTTTTGCTATTAATGAAAATGATAAAATTGCCCTTATGGGTAAAAATGGTGCGGGAAAATCGACACTTTTAAAGATAATTGCTGGTGTAAACAAGCCTTCAACAGGAAATATTTCGGCTCCAAAAGAAGCTGTAATTGCCTATTTGCCTCAGCATTTGCTTACTGAAGATGGTGCGACAGTAATGGAAGAAGCATCAAAAGCTTTTAGTGAAATTTTTAAAATGAAATCTGAAATTGATGATATCAATGAGCAGCTGACAGTTCGTACTGATTATGAAAGTGACGAATACATGAAATTGATCGAAAGAGTTTCTGACTTAAGCGAGAAATTTTATGCTATTGAAGAAGTGAATTACGAAGCTGAAGTTGAGAAAATATTAGTTGGTTTAGGTTTTGAAAGAGAAGATTTTGCACGTCAAACTTCAGAATTTTCAGGAGGATGGAGAATGCGTATTGAGTTGGCTAAAATTTTATTGAGAAAACCAGATTTAATTTTACTGGATGAGCCTACTAACCACATGGATATTGAAAGTATTCAATGGTTAGAAGATTTCTTATTGACTCAGGCAAAAGCTGTTGTGGTAATTTCGCACGATAGAGCGTTTGTAGATAATATTACAAACAGAACTATCGAGGTGACAATGGGAAGAATTTACGATTACAAAGCAAAATATTCTCATTATTTAGAATTAAGAAAAGATCGTAGAATTCATCAGCAAAAAGCATACGACGAGCAACAAAAAATGATTGCTGAAAATCGTGCTTTTATTGAGCGTTTTAGAGGAACGTTCTCTAAGACAGATGCTGTTCAATCTCGAGTTAAAATGCTTGAGAAACTTGAAATAGTAGAGGTTGATGAAGTTGATACATCTGCATTGCGTTTAAAATTCCCGCCGGCGGCACGTTCTGGTCAATATCCGGTTATTGTAAAAGAAATGTCTAAAGCATACGGAGATCATGTTGTTTTTAAAGATGCAAATATTGTAATCGAACGTGGCCAAAAAGTGGCGTTTGTTGGAAAAAATGGTGAAGGAAAATCAACAATGATTAAAGCAATCATGAAAGAAATTGGTGTTGATTCAGGAAGTGTAGAAATCGGACATAATGCTCAAATTGGGTATTTTGCTCAAAATCAAGCGGCGCTATTAGATGAAAATGCTACTATTTTTGAAACTATCGATAGTATTGCGGTTGGCGATATCAGAACACAAATCAAAAATATTTTAGGCGCTTTCATGTTTCAAGGAGATGATATTACTAAAAAGGTAAAAGTGCTTTCTGGAGGGGAAAAAACACGTTTGGCAATGATTAAATTATTGTTAGAACCAGTTAACTTGCTAATTCTGGATGAGCCTTCAAACCACTTGGATATGAAAACTAAAGATATTATTAAAGACGCTCTAAGGGATTTTGATGGAACTTTAATTTTAGTTTCTCACGACCGTGATTTCCTTGACGGATTAGCAACTAAGGTTTTTGAATTCGGAAATAAACGAGTGAAAGAACATTTTGAAGATGTGGCAGGTTTCTTAGCGCACAAGAAAATGGATTCTATGAGAGAAATCGAGAAATAATATTCTTTAAATATATTTCTAAAGGGCATAAGTTTATTCTTATGCCCTTTTTTATTATCGTATATTTTGGTAACAGTATTTTAATGCAATTTTTTTTACATAAAATATCTTTTTTTGTTATTTTAGTACTTCCATTCCATGTTGACTATAAGCAGTTAACTTTTGATCTCAAGAATAAAGGGCTGATTCATTTAAATCGGCTGTATAAGCATTCATGTTTCAATTTATTTTAAGCCTATGAGTAAAAGTCTACTAATGCCAATTTTTTTTCTTTTTTTTATAACGCCAACTTTTTTACACGCCCAAGGCGATTTGAATCAAGGAGCTGATAAGACCGATAAAACGGAGAATGGAGAAGTTAAATATCCGCAGTTTCAGTTAAAAGGACTGCTTCAGGCGAGATATTTAGAAAGTTTTGGAGATAATGTAGATGTTTTAGGAACTCATCATTCAACAGGAGATGCAGTTCAAAGTTCTTTTGACATAAAAAGAATGCGTGTGGGGCTAAATACAAAATTAAGCGAAACTACAGAAATTGTAATTCTGGTTAATTTGGCAGATTTTAAATCGGATACAAAAGGAAAAGTTCTTGAAAATGCCTACGGAAAATATACTTTCAATAAATATATTGCCTTAACAGGAGGGCAGTTTCGACCTGCTTTTGGTCTTGAGGAGCTTGTGCCGGTAGACATTATTAAATCTTTCGATTTTTCCAATCAGTATTATGAATTCGGGAAAAACGGATGGACGAGTTTTCAAATTGGAGCATCGGCAACTGGAGCTTTTGATATTGGGAAAATTCCGGTGAATTATGCTGTTTCGGTTTTAAACGGAAATGGGAAAAATGTAGAAATGGATAAAGACAACGGAAAACAATATTCTTCGAGATGGGTTTTCGGTTTATCAAAAGAATATGATATTAATTTAGGTTTAAACGGCGGTTTCGGAAAAGTTTTTAAAGAAGATGTTTTTGCAATTGGAGCCGATATTACTAGCGAGTTTCAAATGACTGACAAGCTTAGTTTTGATTTGCAGATAGAATACAAGCAGGGAACAAACCATAATTTATACTATTCATTGCCAGTTGATGGAAGAACGGATAATGTTGCCGATTATCAAATGCGAGGTATTTATTTCTTGCCGAACTTTAGGTATACCGTAAATTATCAAAAACTCACAGCGCTTGAATTGTCGTGTCGTTACGAAACTTTCGATCCAAGTTATAAAATTAATTCGAACCTTCGAACGACTTACACGCCGATGGTTAGTTTAGAATTTGGGAAATCGTATACAGGCCGCATCGAGATGGGATTTGAGATTGATAGATTCGATAAGAATATTCCAGATACATCAAACTACAATGATAATTTATTTTTAATTCAGTTACAGCTAAGAATTTAATTCACTTAATTTTTGTTTTATGAAAGAAGTAAAAATTCCTCAGACTTTAATTACGCTGGCAGTTTTAGTTGCCATTTGGTTTATTCCAGCGCCAGAAGGTGTTGTGACAGAAGCTTGGCATTTATTTGCCATTTTCGTGGCTACTATTTTAGGAATTATCTTAAAAGCGGCTCCGATGGGAACTATGTGTATGATTGCAATCGCCTTGACAGCAATGTCTCAGGTATTGGCTCCGGGAGATCCTGGAAAATCAATCACATTGGCATTAAAAGGATTTGGCGATAAAGTAATCTGGCTGATTGGAATTTCATTCTTTATAGCGAGAGGATTTATAAAAACAGGTCTTGGAAATAGAATTGCTTTTTTATTTATAAAAATATTCGGAAAAAGTTCTCTGGGATTAGCATATGGCTTAGGATTGGCAGATTTGGTTTTAGCGCCAGCCGTTCCGAGTAATACCGCGAGAGGAGGAGGAATTGTTTATCCGATTATGAAATCAATGTCGATGAGTTTTGGTTCGATGCCAGACAAGCCTGAAACACATAGGAAATTAGGAGCCTATTTGACTTTGAATAGTTATAACATGAACTTAATTGCCTCATCAATGTTTTTGACAGGAACAGCCAGTAATCCGATGTGTCAGAAATTTGCGCTCAATTTAGGCATAAAAATTAGCTGGATGTCATGGGCGGCGGCGGCTATTGTTCCTGGTTTGTGTGCTTTTTTAGTAATTCCATTTGTCTTATGTAAAATCTATCCACCAGAATTAAAGAAAACGGGAGATGCACCACAGCTTGCTATGCAAAAATTGAAAGAGATGGGAGCGATAACAAGAGATGAATGGATGATGTTGCTTACATTTTTTATTCTGCTTTTTCTTTGGATGACGGGAGATTTGTTTTCTATAGATGCTACAACAACTGCTTTTATCGGGTTGGTAATTTTGCTTTTAACTTCAGTTTTAACTTGGGAAGATGTAAAAGCTGAAAAAGGAGCTTGGGATACCATTGTCTGGTTTTCTGTTTTGGTTATGATGGCGAGTTCGCTAAACGAATTAGGTTTTATAGCATGGTTCAGTGATTTGGTAAAAGCACAAATTGGCGGACTAAGCTGGCAAATGGCTTTTCCGATAATTATATTGGTTTATTTCTTTAGTCATTATCTTTTTGCAAGTGCCACTGCGCACGTTGCAGCAATGTACGCAGCTTTACTTGGTGTTGGTGTTTCGCTCGGAATTCCGGGATTATTGCTAGCATTTATGCTTGGTTTTGTCGGATCTCTTTACGGAACATTAACTCATTATGGTCACGGTCCGGCACCCGTATTTTTCGGGAGCGGTTACGTTGACCTAAAGAGCTGGTGGGTCAAAGGGCTTATAACCGGTTTGGTTATGCTCTTAATCTATATGGTAATAGGAGGATTGTGGCTCCGAATTATAGGATATTTTTAAATTCTAATTCCTGGAGGAAGCAATTCTTTGTATTTAGGGTTCTTTTTGAAAAACGAAACGATCTTTGGGTGAATAGGAACTACTCTGTAATTTTTTTCAGAACTTAAATCTAATATGTTTTTAAGTAAAGTGTTGATTGTTTCTTCGTTCTCGAATGAATCAGGCTTGTTGATTTTGGTTAAGAAGATTTTCTTTTCTTGAAATTGATACTCAACTGCCAACATTCCTTCAGGGATGACAGTTTCGAATTGGCGTGCAAATGTGTTGTCTTTGATTTCCATAGTTACAGATGTTTCCATAGTAATTTCTTGTTAGGTTATTGGTAAATAGTGAATTTGGGACTCGAAATAGGTATTGAAAGAAAATTCTTTATAAGATTTAAAATCAAAAAATATTTCGAAATGCAAAGGTAATCATTTGATTTTCAATATTAAATTATTTTTTGCAGCTATAAACTTTAAGTTATTGTTTTGAAGTTTGATTTTTTGGGTCAGATGTAATAAATAGGTCTGAAATTTGATTATCATGATATTAAAAAAAGGTAACTTTATTTTTTAGAATAAATATCCTAATGGTAATTTCATTTTAATGTTATGAGTAAAATTCCAGTTTATTTTATGCCAGGTTTGGCTGCGAGTTCATCTATTTTTGAAAGAATAAAATTGGATGAAGATATTTTTGAAACGTATCTTCTCGAATGGGAAATACCAAACCCAAAAGAATCTTTATCCGATTATGCACTCCGAATTAGCAAAAATATAAAACACGAAAATCCTGTTTTAATTGGGGTTTCCTTTGGTGGAATCTTGGTGCAGGAAATTTCGAAGCATATAAAAGCGCGAAAAGTCATCATTATATCAAGCGTAAGAAGCAATCATGAATTTCCTAGAAGAATGAAAATAGGAAAGTCTACAAAAGCTTATAAGCTAATCCCGATGCAGTTGATTCTTAATATTGAAAAGCTTGCCAAGTTTTCATTCGGAGAAAAAGTCAATAAAAGAATCAAATTATACGAGAAGTTTCTGTCTGTTCGTGATTTAGGTTATCTGCAATGGGCAGTAGAAAGCGTAATTCTATGGGATCGCGATCAAATTGACGAAAATGTGATTCATATTCATGGAGATCAAGACGAAGTTTTTCCGATTAAATATATAAATAAATGCATTTTAGTCAAAGGAGGAACTCATATTATGATTCTCAATAAGTACAAATGGCTGAATGAGAATTTGCCTTCGATTATACTTGATTAAATTCCAATTTTCAAATTCCAAATTCCAAAATGTAGAGTTGTAATCTTTACCAAAGTAACTATAAGATTTGTCCTCCTGAGCGAAGTCGAAGGATGCGCAAAGTAGCTCCGTAAATGAATTCAAAAAAAATATGAGAATCAGTATAGTTGTTTTGGTGTTAATTTTAGCAGGATGTAAATCTCCAAAGAAAGATTATGATTTTACTTTTTTTAAGTGGAATATTCACGAATCATATTATTTAAAATTTAATTCATCTGATACGCTTTATTATATTGATGTTTATGGATATAATAAAGAAGAAAGTTTTTTTACAATTTTAAATAAAGAAGAAAAGGAGAAAATGCAAAATATATTGGATACTATAACTTTTCCTAAGGAAGAAAGTTTTGAAAATAGTAAAGTTGAGGATGGAGAGACGAATGCCTTTGTATTAAAGAGCGAACAAAAGTTTAAAAAACTGAAAATTCACGAATCTGGGCCTAAACAATTTTTGTTATTTGGAAAATCATTAGATAAATTGAAAATTAATCATCAATTTATTAAAACGAATAAAAAAGTAGATTTAAAAGAAATAAAAAAAATGGTTATTATGCCCATGCCGTCTGGATTTGTTATTGATACTTTAGGGTTGAAAAAATAAATGGTTTTTATTGTTTTTTGCCAAAGTTTTTAGGTAAAGTAACCACAAAGTTTTGTCCTCCTGAGCGAAGTCGAAGGATCGCATGCTAAATCCATCCAGTGTGCCTTTACTTTGCGTGTCCTTCGACTTCGCTCAGGAAGACATAAAATGAGAGAAAATCTAAAATCTACAATAAAAAAAATCCCAAACTCTTTTTGGAATTTGGGATTTCAATATTGGAATTTAAAAAATCGTTAGATCTTCTTCATTTGCTCTTTCATCATAGAGATTTGCTCTTTCAGCATTCCTTGTTTGTCTAATTTCTTAGCTTCGTTAAGTAAATTAGTCGCTTCAAGTTTTCTTCTACGAGACATTGCCACTCCTGCAAGGTTTAATTTAGCTACAGCCAAATCCATATCCATTGATAGTCCAAGTTCGATTGCTTTTTTGAAATGCTTTTCTGCTTGGTTGATATTAGTCTGAGATAACATGATGCCTTGTAAATAATTTAAGTATCCTTGTTGTTTTCTTACTAATGCACCTTCTGGATTTTTGATATATGATAACCATTTATTAGCTCCTGCGAAGTCTTGTTTTCTTAATTTAAGGAAAGCTAAAAGGATAAATTCGTTTTTGAAATAAAGAAAAATCGGAATTGCAGTCAATAATATAAGAAAGATTCCATTTCCGATATTACTTTCTGTAAATTGCCAAATGCCCGCCACTACAAGAAGTCCGGCCAAAATAAGTTTAATATTCTTGTGAAACATAATAGATGTATATTTGTGATTGCAAATATAGTAAAAGGAATTAAAAATATTTTTATAAAAGTGCTTGCCAGAGAAAAAAGTCTTTGTATATTTGCACTCGGTTTTTGAACAACGATATCCAAAACCAAAATAAAGAGTTAATAGATACCATTTTTAAAGATACAAAGCAATGAGCAAAAGAACATTTCAACCATCGAAAAGAAAAAGAAGAAATAAGCACGGATTTATGGACAGAATGGCTTCTGCGAATGGAAGAAAAGTTCTAGCGCGTAGAAGAGCAAAAGGAAGACATAAATTAACTGTTTCTAGCGAGCCTAGACACAAAAAATAATGTTTGTATAAACATACATAAGGCGATTACTTTTTTAGTATCGCCTTTTTTTATACCTTTTCGGTAAAATTTTATTCAACTTTCTAGTTTATAATGTACTAGAGAGGTTTTTAAATCGTAAATAACTACACAATACATACAAAATGCCTAAAGACACATCAATAAAATCAGTTTTAATAATAGGTTCAGGACCTATTGTTATTGGCCAAGCTTGCGAATTCGATTATGCGGGATCTCAATCTGCACGTTCGATTCGTGAAGAAGGAATTGAGGTTATCTTGATTAACTCGAATCCAGCGACGATTATGACCGACCCATCTATGGCCGATCATATTTATTTGAAACCTTTAACTACAAAATCGATTATTGAAATTCTTAAGGAACATCCGCAAATTGATGCAGTTTTACCAACAATGGGAGGACAAACAGCATTGAACTTGTGTTTGGAAGCTGAGGAAAAAGGAATCTGGCAGGATTTCGGAGTAAAATTAATCGGTGTTGACGTAAATGCAATTAATATTACTGAGGATAGAGAGCAGTTTAAACAGCTTTTAGAAAGAATTAATGTACCAACTGCACCTGCAAAAACAGCTACTTCTTACTTAGAAGGAAAAGAAATTGCTCAGGAATTTGGTTTCCCACTTGTAATTCGTCCATCGTTTACACTTGGAGGGACTGGAGCAGCTGTGGTTTACAAAAAAGAAGATTTTGATGAGCTTTTAACTCGCGGACTTGAAGCTTCTCCAATTCACGAAGTTTTGATCGACAAAGCTTTGATGGGATGGAAAGAATATGAGTTAGAGCTTTTAAGAGATAAAAATGACAACGTTGTAATTATCTGTTCTATCGAAAACATGGATCCAATGGGAATCCACACTGGAGATTCGATTACAGTAGCGCCAGCGATGACATTATCTGATACAACTTTCCAAAAACTACGTGACTACGCAATCTTAATGATGAGAAGTATCGGGAACTTTGCTGGAGGATGTAACGTACAATTTGCAGTTTCGCCAGACGAAAAAGAAGATATCGTAGCAATCGAGATTAATCCTCGTGTATCTCGTTCTTCTGCTTTAGCATCAAAAGCAACTGGATACCCAATTGCTAAAATTGCTTCAAAATTAGCTTTAGGTTATAACTTAGATGAGTTACAAAATCAAATTACAAAATCGACTTCGGCTCTTTTCGAACCAACTTTAGATTATGTAATCGTAAAAATACCACGTTGGAACTTCGATAAATTTGAAGGTTCAGACAGAACTTTAGGTCTTCAGATGAAATCTGTAGGTGAGGTTATGGGAATCGGACGTTCTTTCCAAGAAGCGCTTCACAAAGCAACTCAATCTTTAGAGATTAAGAGAAATGGTTTAGGAGCAGACGGAAAAGGATACAAAAATTACGAACAAATTATCGAGAAACTAACTTATGCAAGCTGGGATCGTGTATTCGTGATTTACGATGCAATCGCAATGGGAATTCCGTTGAGCACAATTCACGAAATTACAAGAATCGATATGTGGTTCTTGAAACAATACGAAGAGCTTTATACTTTAGAAAAAGAAATTTCAAACTACAAAGTTTCAAATCTTCCTAAAGAATTATTGCTTGAAGCAAAACAAAAAGGTTTCGCAGACAGACAAATCGCTCACATGATGAGTTGTTTGGAAAGTGAAGTACACACTTTGCGTACAGACATGAACATCAACCGTGTTTTCAAACTAGTTGATACTTGTGCAGCTGAGTTTAAAGCAAAAACACCTTATTACTACTCAACATTTGAAGCTGAAATCGAAAAAGCAAACGGAGAACGTTTTGTAGATAACGAAAGTATTGTAACAGATAGAAAGAAAGTAATTGTTTTAGGTTCTGGACCAAACAGAATTGGACAAGGAATCGAGTTTGATTACTCTTGTGTACACGGAGTTTTAGCAGCTAAAGAATGCGGTTACGAAACCATCATGATTAACTGTAATCCTGAAACGGTTTCTACAGACTTTGATACTGCTGATAAATTATACTTCGAGCCAGTTTTCTGGGAGCATATTTACGACATCATCCAACACGAGAAACCAGAAGGTGTAATCGTTCAGTTAGGTGGACAAACAGCGCTTAAATTAGCAGACAAATTATCTAAATACGGTGTAAAAATCATCGGAACTAGTTTTGATGCACTTGACTTAGCAGAAGACAGAGGACGTTTCTCAGACTTATTGACTGAATTACACATTCCGTTCCCAAGATTCGGAATCGCTGAAACTGCTGACGAAGCATCAAAATTAGCTGATACTTTAGATTTTCCACTTTTAATTCGTCCTTCTTATGTATTAGGAGGTCAGGGAATGAAAATTGTAATCAACAAAAAAGAGCTTGAAGAGCACGTTATCGACTTGTTGAAAGCAATTCCAGGAAATAAATTATTGCTAGATCACTATTTAGCGGGAGCAATCGAAGCTGAAGCTGATGCAATCTGTGATGCTGATGGAAATGTTTACATCATCGGAATTATGGAACACATTGAGCCTTGTGGAGTTCACTCTGGAGATAGTAATGCAACATTGCCTCCTTTCAACTTAGGAGAATTTGTAATGCAACAAATTAAAGATCACACGCATAAAATTGCTAGAGCTTTAAAAACAGTTGGATTAATCAATATTCAGTTTGCAATTAAAGATGATACGGTTTACATTATCGAGGCAAATCCAAGAGCTTCAAGAACGGTTCCGTTCATTGCAAAAGCTTACGGAGAGCCTTATGTAAACTACGCTACAAAAGTAATGTTAGGTCATAATAAAGTAACTGATTTTGATTTCAATCCGAAATTGAACGGTTATGCAATCAAACAACCAGTTTTCTCTTTCAGTAAATTCCCGAACGTAAACAAAGCGCTAGGACCAGAAATGAAATCAACAGGAGAAAGCATCTTGTTTATTGATGACTTAAAAGACGATCAATTCTACGAACTGTATTCTAGAAGAAAAATGTATTTGAGTAAATAATCTCAGATTCTATTATAAAAGAAAAGCTCCAATGAAAATTGGAGCTTTTCTTGTTTTATACGCTTTGCTGTTCCATAGGAACATTTTGTTGGTAGTAGAAATATTGTGTTGTTGTCGTTGTTACGTTCCGTAGGAACGTTTGGTATTGACATCATTTTTTAAACAACCCGATAATCAAACGTTCCTACGGAACGTAAATATAGCTGTTAGCTGTTTTTTTTCTACCGATGAGACATTCCTACGGAATGAAAGCTAGATATAAAAATACAAAGCTAAAGTTGTGTTTCAGTAAAGGGATAAAATACTAAAGGCGCTGTTTCAGTATTTGAAGCAGCCCCTTTAGTATTTTAATTAATTATAAATCCTTTTCGTTTTGACCAAAGTTCATATTGTCTCTAGTATTTTTTTGAACTGAAATTGCACCGAACAATGCTAATAGAAAAGCAAAGGCATAAAATCCTTTTTCGCTTGGTAAAATTGTCGCATTCCATAATCCGACAACTAAAAGAACAATTGAAAGTAAAGTTCCAAACCAGCAGATTCCGTAGTAAATATCGGTTACGGGAAGTTTTTCAAGACGGTCTCTTACACTTTTTTGTAATGAAACAACAGCAAAAAGTCCGAACATTAAAACAGTGAAATAATACCCTTTTTCGTTTAATAGCATTTCTGCTCTAGCAAGTCCAACAATAAAGCCAACTGTCCCTGCTCCAAGAGCAACCCAAGATGCCGCGATAAAGGCATTTGATGTTTTTTGTATCATAATTTATTATTTTGGTAAGTGGCAAATATAATTAAATTAGATTCAGGACGAAATAAATAGGAGTTGTTTTGTTCAGTAAAATCGCTCAAATAAATAAAAAGAAAAAGCTCCGTAATCGGAACTTTTCTCATGTAAAAAGTAAGATGTATTTTATTTTTTAAGCAATTGTTCTAAAGGTTTTAACTGCTCCATGTCTATTTTAGAATTTTGTAAAACAGACATTAATGTCATAATATTATTTGGGTTCATATCTTCGCCTAACACACGAACTACTGCAAAACCATTTTCTTTTCTGTTGGCAAAAATGACAAACTCTTTAATATTATCGTCACTTCCAACGTAGCTTACAGAAGCGCCTTCTTTTCCAGATCCGATCTTCATTAATTCTTGATATTTCGGATCTTTTAATATGGTTTTCACTTTGTTTCTTTCAGTTTCAAACTGCGCCTGATTGTTTTGATCAGCTTTAAAAGCTAATATGTTCATTTTGTCAAACGAATTTAAAGCTTCGTTTTGTTCTGCTGATAATTTTGCTTTATCAACATTTAAAACATTTGGCGAAATATCTAAAGAAATAAAGTCTTTTTTCTCTGAATTCTCGACAAAATATTTTTGCAGTGAAGGTTCAGAATTACAGCTCCCCAAAGATAGAAGAGCTGTAAGTGCTAGTATGAAGATACCTTTTCTCATTTTATTTTTTGCCTTTAGAAGCTTTCTTTAAGTCTGAACCGCCAGGAAGCTGCATTTTATCTGTTAGTACTGAGATTTCGTTTATGTCAAAATTACCAGTTAAAGATAATAAAACAGTTTCGTCATTTTTTGCACCGTCAACATACATTAAAAGTTCTCTTATCTGTGTGTCAGTAGCGCCAGATTTTACCATTATTCTAACGTTTTTTCCGCCATCATTTACTCGCATTAATTCTTCTAAACCAGCAGTTTTTACATATTTATCGGCCGTAGCTTTCATGTCGGCTTCTATTTTTGGATTTTTAGTGGTAAATACTTTCAAGTAATCCAGTTTTTTGATAAGAGCAATATATTGCTGAGTCTCTTTATCAGAAGCGTCAGTTTTTACTTTGCTCATTAAATCAAACATTTTTTTGTTTACAATTACTGAGGTTACGTCATCCTGACCATCAAATTTATCAAAAGCACTTTGTGCATAAAAAGTGGTCGAAACGAATGCGAAAACTAAAGTTATAATGAAATTTCTCATGATTTTTTTATTTAATTTACTGTTTAAAAATTTTGTTTTTTGATTGTTCATATTCTTTAATGTATTGTACA
Organism: Flavobacterium sp. UW10123; assembly: GCF_040538975.1. Classification (NCBI taxonomy): domain Bacteria; kingdom Pseudomonadati; phylum Bacteroidota; class Flavobacteriia; order Flavobacteriales; family Flavobacteriaceae; genus Flavobacterium; species Flavobacterium sp. UW10123. The sequence goes on along the minus strand of NZ_JBEWQE010000010.1, from coordinate 64,942 downwards.
CTTTCAATACCTACATTAACATTGCTTGATAGTAACGCCAAAGCTTTTTGAGTTGCTTTTAGCGCTTCTTCGGGATTATCGTAAGTTCCTAATTCGGTTTGCGAAGCTACTGCAGTAGTATCATTTTTTTCGCTAATAAAGAAGTAAGTTCCGATTCCTAGCAAAACAACAGCAGAAGCTGCAATCGATAGCCACGCCACATTTCGTTTCTTGGTTTGTAGTGGAATCTCATACGTCGATTTCTGTTCTTTTGCTTGAGAGAAATAGCCAAACATAGGTTTGTACTGCTCCAAATGCTGCGCAACATTTGATGAAGAAAAGTATTCTTTTAATTGATTTTCTTCGGCAATAGAAGTTTCTCCCTGAAAGTATTTTTCTAATATCTCTTCTATTTTATTTAGTTCCATAAAGGTGTGTATTTGTCATTGATTCTCTAATTTTTTTTCTCGCTCTTGAAAGTGCCACTCGTATTGCGGTTTCGTTCATATTTACGATTTTGGCTATTTCTTCAAATTCATATTGTTCAACATCCCGAAGCTGAATTAATAATTGCATTTGTTCGGGCATTTCGTTTATAATTTTTTCAACCCATTCTAAACTGTCTTGATCTTCCAGTTTTTTGTCCAATTGCGGCTGCCGATCGGTAAAATTATTATGGACTATCTGCAGATTACTGGCTCTTTTAGATTTTAGCTGATCGAGACAATAGTTTTTAGTCATTGTCATGGCCAGTGCTTCGACACTATTATAACTTTCAAGATTATCTTTTTTGTTCCATAATTTTACCATTATTTCCTGAGTTGCATCTTCTGCTTCTTCAGTACTAGTAAGCAATCTTTTTGCCAGACGAAAAACTTTGTCTTTAAAAGGATTTATTAATTCTATAAATACAACTTGGTTCATTAATCTGATGGTTAATCGTTAGCTTATATATTCAAGACGAGACACAATTATATTTGTTACAGCAAAAAAGAAAATATTTTTTATGTAAAAAAAATACTGCTTTAGAGACAAAGCTAAAACTAAAGATACTACTTTTACGTTTATTCAAAATATAGATAACCTACACGATATGAAAACAACTTTAAAGAGTGTTCTTTTTCTCTTTTTATTCGCATTTTCTTTGCAATCTTGTGAAGATCAGGATGATGTTGCAGCTCCAGCAGACTTGCAGGTCAATAATTTTATTTGGAGAGGATTGAACGAAGTTTACTTGTGGCAGCAAGATGTGCCAAATCTAGCCGATGGCCGTAATCTCCAGCCCGATTTTAATCAGTTTTTAAGAAGATATTCTAAGCCTGAGGATTTATTTGAAGATTTATTGAATAAGCCAGTGAGCAAATATCCAAACGGTGATGCAATTGATCGTTTCAGCTGGATTGTTGACGATTATACTGTTTTAGAACAAGAGTTAAGCGGTGTTACAAAAAATAACGGAGTCGATTTTAGGCTGAGTCGCGTAGCTTCAGGGTCAAATGATGTGGTTGGTTTTGTACGATATATTATTCCAAATTCAGATGCTTCGACTAAAGCAATTAAACGTGGTGATTTATTTACAAGTGTGAATGGAGTAAAACTTACTGTTTCAAATTATCAAGATTTATTGTTCAATAAGGATAGCTATACGCTAAACTTGGCCGATTATAATGGTAGCGGTTATGTTTTAAATGGAAAATCGGTTGATTTGACTAAAACTGTTTTAGAAGAAAACCCTATTTTCATTAATAAAGTGATTCCTTCTGGAGGGCGTAAAATTGGTTATTTAATGTATAACGGTTTTTATTCAGGTTATGACGATAAATTAAATCAGGCTTTTGGCGAATTAAAATCTCAAGGAATTACAGATTTGATTTTAGATCTTCGATACAACGGAGGAGGAGCAGTGACTTCAGCTATAAGACTTTCTAGTATGATTACAGGACAGTTTGATAATCAAATTTTTGCCAAAACGCAGTATAATACAAAGTGGATGAAAGATATGACTGCTGAAAATTTGGAAAGTTTGAATTACAGATTTGTAAACAATATTGACGATAAACCATTAAACAGTTTAAATTTAACTACAGTTTATATTATTACTACTGCAAGCACGGCATCTGCCAGCGAATTGGTTATTAACGGATTAAAACCTTATATAAATGTAGTTCAGGTTGGAGAAACTACAACAGGTAAAAATGTTGGTTCGTATACAATTTATGATTCTGAAACTTTGTTTACTAAAAAAGGAATAAACCCAAATCACAAATATGCAATGCAACCTCTGGTTTTTAAAATCTCAAATTCTGCAGGTTTTGGTGATTACCAGCAAGGTTTACAGCCTACTTATCAGCAGTACGAAAGAGTAAGTACTTATGGCGTTCTAGGAGATGCTTCAGAACCTTTGCTTAATTTGGCTATTTCAAAAATTACGGGAACCACTGCCAAAAGAACTTTTGATGATTCTGCACCAAATACACCTTATTTGACAGATTCAAAAATCATAAATGGATTAAGACACGGAATGTATTTTCAAAATGATCCAAAAAACTAAAATACAATAAATAGAAAAGGCTTTCAGAAATGAAAGCCTTTTCCATAAAAAAAAAACAAAAACTAATTCTAAGAATAAATTAATCGTTAAAGTAGAATCCGTTTGGACCTAAACCAACAGTTAATTCTTTTAATAAACTTCCGCTTAAATTATAAATGTATGCTTTGCTGCTAGAAGCAAAATCCCCACCGTCTGCAATAAAGATTTTATCATCTTTTACCGCAAAACCGTACATTTTTCCATATTCTGAAGTTGAGCTGTACTGGAAAATTGGTGTTGTAGAAGCTGATGTTGCTGTGTAATCTATTGAGTAAACCGCAGTTTCTAGGGTATAGTATATTTTATTATTATAAATGTCTAAGTTTCTAACTCCATCAAGAGATTCAGGGAAAGTAATTTTGCTGATAGAATTGTCAGATAATTTTACTTTTACAATTTCACTTCTTTCCCCGCTTGCGCTTCTAATAGTGTATAAAATACCATCTTTAATTTCCATTGTATCTGCTCCTCGACCAATAGCTACAGAAGTTTCAAGCTTGTTTGTCGTTGGATTTACTACAAGTAATTTATCGTTATTAAATGGTTCAGTTACATAAAGTTTACTGTTGTAAATTTCAATATGGTTAGCAGTTGTGTTTAAAGCAATTGTAGATTCTACTTTATTTGTTGCTAAGTTGATTACAGCGATAAAATCATCGGTATTACCAGCTGGGTTTGTTTTAGACCAATACGTATTAGCATTGGTTACATAAGCTTTTCCGTCTTTTACAACACCATATCTTGGAGTAATTAAGCCAGTTTCAATTTTTGCTTCAAGTTTAAATGTGTAACGGTTTACTACATTTATAACATTAGAACCGCCAGCAATGATATATGCTTTATCTCCATCAAAAAATATATTTTGAAGATATTTTCCAACAAAATCAGAACCATTTACAGTATTGTATACATCTTTTGTGAAAGTGTTTAAATCGTCGCTAATGAAAGAAACAGAACCTCCATCAGTAAAATTTCCCTCATTTAAGATAAAAATTCCATTATCATAAACTCCTTTTGGATCATTAGAGTGATCTTCATTCGGGGCGTCGTCATTAGAACAAGAAACAAAAAGCGAAACGCTAAGTGCTACTAAAAATAATCTAGTTAATTTCATTATATTAAAATTTAAGGTTTAAGTACAAATTAAAATTTCTTCCTGGCATTGGTCTATATTCTAGACTTTGATAAAATGTATTCCAAAGATTTAAAACCTGAAATCCTACTTTGAAAGAAGACAAAAGTTTAAAATCGTAATCAATTCCAACGTTTGATACATTGTAGGCGTTAACAATTTTCTCAGGATCGTTGTCAGATTGTGTATAAACAAAACCATTATAAAGAAATTGATAGTAGGCAGAAATGTTTTTTCTTGAATAGGCAACAGAAGCTGTAACTTTATTAAAAGGGACAAAAAACAACTGTTTTTTAGTTTCAACATTCTCTGAAACTGTATAAGCATAAGTTGCATTTGCTGTCAGGTTGTTTTTGCCAAAACTTTTTTTCCAACCCAACAATGTTTCTGCTCCATAGCTATTTACCTTGTCAGTATTTTGCGGCATCCAAATACCATTTGTTCCAGGAACCCATCTCAGCAAATCTTTTATTTTCATGTAATAAAAGGTCTGAGTAATATTGAAATTTTGAAAAGTAAAAACATTGCCTATTTCTGCCTGATAAGAACTTTCAGGTTTTAGGTCTGGATTTCCGCCTTCTTCCCAATACAGATCATTAAAAGTTGGAATCCTGAAATTTCGTGATGCATTCAGCTTCAAATTATATAGTTTTCCAAACTGATAAGAAGAACCAACAGAAAACAGAACAGGAGATTTATAATTGTCTGTAAATTCTTTTCGAATGCCGAATTCATTTTTCCAATTAGCTGATGCATCCTGTTTAACAAGCAAAGCAGCAGAACTTATTTCTCTTGTATTATCTCCAAAACCAGAACCATATCCTTTCGTTCGATTATAATCTAAGATTCCATTGACTTGCAATGATTTGAATAATTCATATCCTAAATCTGCTTTTGTAATAAAGCTTTCAGTTTTTCCGTAAGTATAAATATTGCTAGAATTATCCGCATAATACTGATAGTTCTCAAAAATATAAGCAGTTTTTAAATTGGTCGTAAACTTTCCGAAGTTACCGTCATATTCTAGTAAGTTTCGGTTAAAACCATTAACATATTTGCTTTTCATTTCCGATTCGGAAACTAAAGAAGTGTTTCTATCTGTATTTGAGCTTTGGGTATATAATTTTAGAATGTTTTTGGCATTAATTTTATAGCCAGCATTGGCACTTAGTGTAATAACATCATATTGACCATTTTGGTTCCAGCGCTGTTCGCCTTTCCAGTTGTACTGATTTAAATATTTATAATCGTTTGTCGAACTGTTTTTTGAAAGTCCGATTTGAGCACTCCATTTTTTGTTAGAAATAGAAGTTTTGTAATTCACTCCAATCGTATTAAAGCTGCCGTAATCTAGTCTTAAATTATTCTCAAAACGATTAGAAAATAACAAATCGTTATTTAAATGCACAGTTCCTCCAACAGCACCGCTACCGTAAATAACACTTCCGCCGCCCGCTTTTACACTTATCGAATTATAATCAGAACCCGAAATAGTATTAAAATCGGTACTTCCGTTCATTTGAGAGTTAATATTTATTCCGTTCCAGATTACTGCTGTTTGAGAAGAAGTAGTACCTCTAAAAGCGACAGTTGATAACATTCCACGTCCATATTCTTTAAAATAAATCGTAGAATTGAAGTTTAATAAATCGGTTAAAAGAGCTTCGTTTTTGCCAATAACAGAATCATTTAGTTTTAAAACAGATTGTGAAACCGAATAATTTTTTAAGTTTTTGTCTGAAACCAACACTTCTTTCAAACTGGTAATAGAATCGCTCTGCGCCGAAATAATCTGGCACATTAGAAATGAACAAAAAGCAAGAAGTCGTTTTAAAGTCATAATTCCTTCACTCTTTTTCCCGAGAGTTCGATAAATTGTTATAAAGGCAGGTCTCCTGGCTTGCGTCTTGCTGTTTACCTTCCCATCGCGCGGGGCGTGACAGTGGTTTGTAGTTAACAGCAAGCATTCGTTATGAACTTAGCTTACAGTTGCGGGTACAGCTCAAGAATTATACTTGATTCCCTTTTAATGCATTTTTTAAATCAAAAACACAACCTTAATTTGCTGCAAAGATAAAGTTAAAAATATTGATTATTCAAATTTGTTTTACGTTTCATGAAAAATTATAAATTATTTGCACTAAAAATCGATTTTTATAACTTCTCCGAAATCAATTTTATTATTGAAAGCTTCCTTTAAAGGTAGAGAACTCTGATGGCATAAAATACTCCTGATGATTCCAGCGTGAGCAACAATTACAATTGGCTGATTTGTTTTTGAAATGCTATCAGATAAAAAATCACCAACTCTTTCATGCAGTTCGAGAAAAGATTCTCCGTTTGAAACTTTTATGTTTGCAAAATCTTCCATCCACGGATTAAGTTCTTCTGATGGAATTTCGTTCCAGCTTTTTAATTCCCAATCTCCAAAATTCATCTCTTTCAAACGTTCGTCTTCCTGATAAGAAATGGTTTTAATATTTTCTTGAATGTGTTTTGCTAAAATAACACAGCGCTTTAACGGACTAGAAAATATAATTGCCTCTGAAGGAAGTTCTGAAATAATTCTACCGAAAATTTCATCAAATGGAACTGCAATATCAACGTCTGATTGTCCGTAACAGATTCCTTTTTCGCAGACAGTTTCGGTATGGCGAACTAAATAAATTTCCATAAAAATAAAATACTTAAATAAAATACCACTTCGCAAACCTGTTGTGTCGCTCCAAGACAATCTCCTGTATAACCGTCAATCCATTTCTGAAAATAACGTGCTAAAAAATATCGAGTTATAAAAACAGGAATTATAGCAAGAATAAATTTCAAATTGAAATAAGAAAATACAAGTAACGGAATCAAACCAAAAAAGAAAGAGCCAAAAACTTCTTTCCAAGTATATTGTTTTGCAATCGGTTTGCTTTTGCTCGAGGCATCTTCACGAGAATATTCATGTGTGAAAATAATACTGATTGCTGCTAGACGACTTAGTGAATGAGAAGAAATGAACAAAAGGTAAATTTTAAAAACGGCTATAGGCTCAAAATCGTTGAATAATGAAATAGATTCTGATAGCAGTTTGAATTTTAATAGAAAAAGTAAAACCAACCCGATTGCTCCGTAAGCACCAATGGCGCTGTCTTTCATAATCATTAAGATTTTTTCTTTAGTCCAGCCTCCGCCAAAACCATCACAGACGTCAGCAAATCCATCTTCGTGAAAGGCTCCTGTTGTTAAAATAGAAGCAATAATCGCTAGTATAACAGCAATTTCTGATGAAAGAAATAAGGCAAATAGACAATAAGCAATAAAAGAAATACTTCCAACAATCCATCCAATAAAAGGAAAATATCTTGTGGCTTTATTTAAATAATCTGGATGATGCGTAATGTTTTTTGGACATGGAATTCTGGTGTAAAACATTAAGCAGGTGAAGAAAATGTGTAGTTCTTTTTTCATTTGATTGTGATTATTTGGCTAAAGCCCTCTTTAGTAGCAAATTTATAACCTCCAGATAAATCTGGAGGCAATTCAGAATAAAATTTTAAAATATGATTTTTATGAATTGCCAACATCTTCAGATGTTGGTTTATTTATGGACATTTAGAAAGGCTTTAGCCAAATTTTATTGAGATTTCTTATATCCAAAATTGACAATAAATTCTTCACATTTCATTTGATTACCATTATTTGGCTAAAGCCTTCTTTATGAGAAAATTTATAACCTCCAGATAAATCTGGAGGCAATTCAAGAGTAAAATTTTAAAATGTGATTTCGATGAATTGCCAACATCTTTAGATGTTGGTGTATTTATAGACATTTTAAAAAGGGCTTTAGCCAATTTTTTTTAAGGTTTTTTAAATCCAAATTTGATGATAAATTCATCATATTCTTCTTGAAATGTTTTCTTTTTATGATGCTTTTCCTGATTTTTAATATAATCCCGAACCTTATCTACAATTGATTCTGAAACTGAAACTGCAAAATACTCATCCTGCCATTCAAACTTATCTTTTGTTAATTGATTTTTATTAATCCAATACGAAGATTCTCCTTTCAAGAGCTGTATCACTTTCTGAATGGTTTGATTATTTCCTAATGAAATTAAACAGTGGCAATGATCAGAATACCCACTAACAAAATCAAGATAGATTTCTTTCTTTGAAGCATTTTCTTGTATGTGATGCCATACTTTTTTACGAATATCAATAGAATTTAAAAATGGGAATCTATTTTTTGTACTCCAAACGCAGTGAATGTAAACTTTTGTAAAAGGCATATATGATATTTAAAAATTCAAAGTTATAAACTTTAAATTTAAAAAGAAAGTTATTTCCTGCTTACTCCCGCGCTTTCAAAACTAGCCATTTCATTTAAAAAAGCCTCAGCCGATTTTAAAATAGGAAAAGCTACAGCACAGCCCGTTCCTTCTCCCAAACGCAAATCTAAATTTAAAATAGGTTTTGCTCCTAAATGATTTAATAATTCTGAATGCGCTTTTTCTGCAGAGCAATGGCAAAAAACAGCATTTTGTTTGATGTTCGGATTTATTTTAAAAGCGATTAAATAGGCAACAGTACAAATAAAACCGTCAACAAGAATCAGCATTTTATTTTCAAAAGCAGTTAGCATTCCTCCAGCCATTTGAAGGATTTCAAAACCTCCAAAATAGGAGAGTTGCGCCATTAATTCGGCTTGACCGGAATAATTTTCAATTGCTTTCTGGAGTAAATTTTGTTTTAAAAGCAATTTTTCGTTTTCAACTCCAGTACCTTTTCCGATGCATTCTTTGATAGGAAAGTCGGTTAAAAGACTCATCAAAACCGAAGCGGTTGAGGTATTTCCAATTCCCATTTCGCCAAAACCGATACAATTTGAACCAGATTTAGCAATGTTTTCAACAATCAATTTTCCTTTCTCCAAACACAATTGAACTTCAGATTCGCTCATTGCAGGAACGTGCAGAAAAGATTGTGTCCCTTTAGCGATTTTTGCATCGATTAATTTTGCGTTTGTCGGAAAATCATAATTAACACCCGAATCTACAATGGATAATTCAATATTATTCTGATTGCAAAAAACATTTATGGCAGCGCCACCATCCAGGAAATTATTGACCATTTGTCGTGTAACATCTTGCGGATAGTCGCTTACACCATGATTTGCAATTCCGTGATCTGCAGCAAAAACTACGATATTTGGTTTTATGATTTTTGGATTCAAAGTTTCGAAAACCGTTGCCATTTGAAAAGCCAAAGATTCCAATGTTCCCAAAGAACCAACAGGTTTGGTTTTAGAATCTATTTTGTCTTGTAAAAGAGTATGAAAGTCAGATTTGTTTTGAATTTTGTTTTCTGATTTTAAATCGAAATCAGGAACTTTAGTATGATGAATTTCACTAATTTCAACACAAATAGGAGCTTCCGCTTTTTGTTTCCAATGCAATTGCTGCAGCATTGGCTGATTGTTGTAATTGGTAGCGGGTTTTCCGATACAGAAATAACCCAAAGGTTCTATGTTTTCGGGTAAATCTAAGATTTTTTTAAACTGATAATAATTGAGAATCGAAACCCAACCCATTCCGTAACCTTGCTCTGTAAGTGAAAGCCAAATATTTTGAGCGGCACAAACCGAACTGAATTTTACTGCTTCATTGCTGCCAATTGTCCCGATCGTAAACTGATTTAAAACCGAGCGATCATAAGCAATTATAAGTCCGATTGGAGCTTCTTCGATTGCTTCGAGTTTTAGTGATCTGTAAAGTTCTTTTTGTTCTGGATTGTCGGTTAGTTCTTCAGCTTTTTTGTTGTAATCTAAAAAGAGATTTTTAATAGAACTTTTAACTTCATGAGATTTAATGATATAATATCTAGTCGCATCAGTCAGTCCCACAGAAGGCGCCCAATGTCCCGCTTGTAAAGCTTTTTCAATTACATAATCAGGAACTTCATCGGCTGTAAAATGTCGTGTGTCGCGGCGTGATTTTAATATATCGTCTAAATGGCTCATTTCTTTAAATTCCAATTTTTTAAATTCCAAATTCCAAAGCTGAAAATGGAAAGATTCTAGTAAAGGTAAAGCATAGCTTTGAAATTTGGAGTTTAAAACTTCGAATTTCGTTTCAATTTATTAGAATTTGGAATTTTTGTATTGGGATTTAACCTTTTATTTTAACTGGAATTCCAGAAACCATCAGTACAACTTCGTCAGCATTTGCAGCAAGAAATTGATTCATCCAGCCTTGAAGCTCAACAAATTTTCTTCCAATGTGAGTTTCTGCATGAACGCCCATGCCGATTTCATTTGTTACAATAATGATATTCGAGTTTTCGTATTTTGCAATGGCAAGAAATTCTTTTTTAGCTTCTTCTAAACTAATAGCAACATCATTTTTATTATCAATAAAAAAATTAGTTAGCCAAAGTGTTACACAGTCAATTAAGGCAGTTTTTCCTGAGAAATCAATTTCGCTTAAATATTTCTCTTTTTCAATATTTGTCCAATGTTCGTCTCTTTCCTGCTGATGGCGATCAATTCGATTTTGAAAATCAGCATCCCATTTTCGGGCAGTTGCTACATACATAGGAGAGTTGGAAAGTTCTAAAGCAAGTTTCTGAGCATAACTGCTTTTTCCAGAACGTTCACCGCCAGTTACTAAGTAAATCATTATGGATAATGGTTAATTATTAATTGTTAGTTGTTAATTTTTTTACTTCTGATTGTTTTTTGGAAGTTTTAAGTATACTAGTTATTAATTTTAGTATTGTAATTGCATCATTATAAATGTTTTCAAATTCTTTTTCGTTGAGATAATCAGTGGCTTTTAATAATTCTAGCCAATAGACAGTTTCATTAGCTTCTTTTTGAGCAATTGCAAATTTATGAATAAAATCACTTTTACTTTCAGCATGTTCGGCTTCTCGAATCATTGCGCCAACACTAGTGCCAGATCTTAAAAGTTGTTTAGCAAGGATAAATTCTTTTTTATTATTGTTTAAATATTGATAAAGTTTAACAATCCTTATGGCAAAATCAAAGCTTTTATTTCTAACAATGTTATTTTTCATAACTAACAATTAACAATTTATAATTAACAATTAATACGGGCAATGTCGGCAATTATTTCCGCAGCAGGTTCCTCTTTTTAGGTGAAACCAGGTTTTAAAAACATAATTCCCATTTTCGATATAATAGTCAATGCCCTCAATTAAATTGTCGGTTTTGGGTAAAAACATTGCTTTATTGTTAAGAGCTTTTTTTGGAGTTACGGTTTCGATATAAGCATCAATTTTATCTTCGCAAGCTTCCTTAAAGCACACAGGACAAAGGCAATCGCCTCCTTCTGAAAGATTGAAAATAGGAGGGTAATCATTACACCAGCACTTATTTTCAGGTGAAATATCTCCGCATGAAAAAGCGGCTTCACAACTGGAGCAAATTTTTGTTTTTGGTGCACTCATTAAATAAAAGGCTATTTGTTTAAATTTGTACGAATAAAGGTAAACAAAAAAAATAGAAATTGGTTTACCTTTGTGACCATACAAAACACAAAATATGAAATATTTTTTCCATAAATTACCAGTCGTTTTTTTGCTTCTTTTAGTAATTAGCTGCAAAAAAAATGAAACGCAAGCTACTGTAAAATCTAATGTTTCGGCAGAAAGTATCGAATATGCATCTGGACTTTCAATTATAAAAAAAGAAGGCTATTCGATTGTAAATGTGATTAATCCGTGGCCAAATGCTAAAGGAAAATTCACTTACATTTTAGAGGAAAAAGACTCACAAATTCCAGACAGTTTAAAAAAATATTCTGCTATAAAAGTTCCGTTAGAAACCGTTGTGGTAACTTCAACAACAAATATTCCGTTTTTAGAAATGTTGGAAGTTGAGAATAAATTGATCGGATTTCCGCACACTGATTATATTTCTTCAGAAAAAACGAGAGCATTAATTGACAAAGGTTCTGTGAAAAACGTTGGACAAAATGAAAAATTGAATATCGAACAGTTAATAGAATTGTCACCAGATTTGATTGTTACTTTTGGTGTCGATAATAATAATCCGATGTTGGATAATCTTAAAAAAAGCGGCTTAAAAGTGCTAATTCAGGGCGATTGGATGGAACAGTCTCCGTTGGGAAAAGCTGAATGGATTAAATTGTATGGAGCTTTATTTGGAAAAGAAGACAAAGCAAAAGAGCTTTTTGATAAAATCGTAGAAAGTTATAATCAAGCTAAAAAATTAGTTAAAGATAAACCTGCAACTTCAAAAGTGTTATATGGTTCAATGTACGAAGATGTTTGGTACGTTGCCAAAGGAAACAGCTGGGTAGCGCAGTTTATGCAGGATGCAAAATCGAATTATTTATGGGCTGATTTAAAAGGAACTGGAAGTGAAGGTTTGTCTTTTGAAAAAGTTTTAGATAAAGCGAAGACAGCTAATGTTTGGATTGCTTCAGGATCTTTTAAAAGTTTAGAAGAATTACAAAAAGCAAATCCGCATTATTCAGAATTTGATGCTTTCAAAAACAAAAGTGTATATAATTTTGAAGGAAAGATGGGAGCAACAGGAGGGACAGTTTATTACGAATTAGCACCAAGCCGTCCCGATTTAGTTTTAAAAGATTATATCAAGATTTTTCATCCCGATTTATTGGCTGGTTATGAATTTACTTTTGCATCAAAACTGAATTAAATTGGCGAATAAAAAACGAAATACCATTTTATTTGTTGTTTTGACTTTAGGGCTTTTTCTAATGTTTTTTGCAAGCATTAGTTTAGGGTCGGTTACAATTCCGTTAAAAGATGTTATAGCAAGTTTAACTGGAGGTCAGGCAACAAAATCGACTTGGGAATATATTATCATTAATTACCGTTTACCAAAAGCTATTACTGCGGTTTTAGTTGGGACGGGACTCTCGATGAGCGGACTTTTGATGCAGACTTTGTTTCGAAATCCGCTTGCAGGACCTTATGTTTTAGGACTGAGTTCTGGCGCAAGTCTAGGTGTTGCTTTTGTAATTTTAGGAGCTGGATTTCTTCCTTCTTTTCTGAGTGTGATTGCATTGTCTTCTTACGGAATTGTTTTAGCATCTACTTTAGGGAGCACATTGGTTTTATTTTTGGTTTTAGTCGTTTCGCAGCGATTGCGAGATACAATGGCAATTTTGATTGTAGGCTTAATGTTCGGAAGTTTTACCACTGCAATAGTCAGTGTCCTAACTTATTTTAGTACAGCAGAACAGCTACAGAAATTTACTTTCTGGTCAATGGGGAATCTCGGAAATCTCTCTTGGACAACTATTGTAATTTTAACTTTCTGTGTTGGAATCGGATTGGTTTTAAGCGCCAAAAGTATCAAACCATTAAACGCCCTGCTTCTTGGAGAAAACTATGCAAAAAGTATGGGATTGAATTTTAAACAAGCTAGATTAGTCATCATTTTTGCAACGAGTATATTATCAGGAGCTATTACAGCATTTGCAGGACCTATTGCATTTGTAGGTTTAGCGGTACCACACATTGCAAAATTGACTTTCCAGACGAGTAATCACACTATTTTGTTTTGGAGCACTTTATTTTTTGGTTCCATAATAATGCTGTTTTGTGATATTGTTTCGCAAATGCCAGGATTTGATGTCACGCTTCCAATAAATGCTGTCACGTCTATAATTGGTGCGCCAGTTGTAATTTGGCTTTTGGTTAGAAAAAGAAATTTTTAATATTTTTTTTACCTACAGATTAAAATGATTAACACAGATTTTTTTAATTATTAGATAAAGAAAAAACTCAGAACCTTAGTATCTCAGAATCTTAGCACCTTTAAAAATGAAAAACATCTTAACAACTTCAAATCTAAATATTGGATACAAATCCAAGAAAGGTGTTACGACAATTGCAGAGAATCTTAATCTTAGTCTGGAAGCGGGTAAATTAATTACTTTAATAGGAGCAAACGGAATTGGGAAGTCAACTTTATTGAGAACCATTACCGGAATTCAGAAACCTTTATCTGGGAAGGTATATTTGAATGAAAGAAATATTTCAGACTTTCAGCCTTTAGAACTAGCACAAAATCTAAGTTTGGTTTTAACAGAAAAATTACCGCCAAGTAATCTTTCTGTTTTTGAGTTAGTAGCTTTGGGTCGCCAACCTTATACCAATTGGGTAGATAAATTATCTAATGAAGATATTTTAAAAGTTCATGAAGCAATGAGTTTGACACAAATCGAACATTTAGCATCAAAAAAGCATTTTCAAATAAGTGATGGACAATTGCAGAAAGTATTAATTGCGAGAGCTTTGGCACAGGATACACCGTTAATTATTCTAGACGAACCTACAACTCATCTTGATTTACTGCATAAAGTTTCATTATTCAAATTATTAAAGAAACTGACACAAGAAACTCAAAAATGTATTTTGTTTTCGACGCACGATATTGATTTAGCTATTCAGTTAAGCGATGAAATGATTATGATGACGCCAGAAAATATAGTGCAAGATCAGCCTTGTAATTTAATCTCAAATGGGAGTTTCAGCAATTTATTCAAAGACGAGCATATCATTTTTGATGCTGAAAAAGGGAAGTTTATAGTGAGTTAGTTTTGTTAGGAGCCAATCCTGCTGTCCGCTATATCTTTTGTGGCGAACCCCGCCACAAAAGGATGACGCTTCCATCAGGGCTAGAAGCCCCGTTTTCAGAAGAAGCTTTTTCGATTAAACAGTTAAACAAATAAACGATTAAACTTTTTTCAATCCAATCTGTCTCTTTGCTTCTCCAACCACAAAAGCAACCGAATTAGCAATATTAAAACTGCGAATAAGCGGTGACATCGGAATCGTTAAGTGATTTTCGAATCTTGCCATAAATGCTGCGCTCAAACCAACGCTTTCTTTTCCGAAAACCAACCAGTCGCCATCTTGAAAATCGTTTTCTAAATAAGATTTATCAGAATGCGAACTCATCAAAAATACGCGAGAATGATCTGGAATCTGAGCAATCCATTCCTCTACGTTTTGATATTCTGTAACATCAAGATGAACCCAGTAATCCAATCCAGAGCGTTTTAAGTTTTTGTCATTAATCACAAATCCGAAAGGATGAATTAAATGAAGACGGCTTTCTGTGCCTACACACAATCTACCGATATTTCCGGTATTATTTGGTATTTCTGGTTCTACGAGAACAACGTTTAACATCTTTTTTTAGTTATGAATTATGAATTATAAGTTATGGGTTTCTGGAAATTATCTAATTGTCACATTTTCTAATTATCTAATTCGAAATCGGAAACTTCCAAAACTTCGCCTGATTTTAGGTTTTGCAAATATACATTTCCTATTCGAACGCGAACGAGACGCAGTGTTGGAAAACCAACTGCAGCGGTCATTTTTCTAACCTGACGAAATTTTCCTTCTCTTACTGTGATGGATGCCCAAGAAGTTGGACCATGACGTTCGTCTCTTATCTTTTTGGCTCTCGCTCCAAAATCTGGAATTTCGGTCACGATAGATGCTTTGCAGCGTTTCGTTTTGTATTTTCCGCCGTCAAGTCCAATTTCGACACCATTTTGTAATTGTTCAATTGCTTCTGGTGTAATTATTCCGTCAACCTGAACGTAATATTCTTTTTCAACCTTTTTACTTCGAACTAGTTCGCTCATATTTCCATCAGTAGTCAAAAGAAGCAATCCTTCAGAATCTTCATCCAATCTTCCAATTGCCATTGTTCCATTTGGGAAATCGTACAATTCGCCCAAAAGCTTTTTCTTTCTTTTTAATTCATAAATAAATTGGCTCAAATAGCCGTAAGGTTTAAAAAGAATGAAGTGTCGATGCATTTTTAATTTTTTGCAAAGATAGTTTCTTTCCTAAAATTAAAACCATTACAGCTTTTGTGATTTCATTTTTTTAAGCCATTGAAAAATAAACCAGATTACGGTAACAACAAAAATGACGATTAAAACTGAATAATAGTTTTGGAAAAATTCATGAAAGTAACTGCCAATTAAAATATAAGCAGAAGCCATACAAAGTTTGATCAAGATAAATTCAGAATTGGACCAGCTGGTTTTGATTTTGAAGAAGTTCATAAATAATTTAAGGTTGTTAAGTTGCTTTGAATAAAGGTAATAAATAAAAAATCAGATGGCAATTATAAAAGAAAAGCAACATGAAGTCATAATTTTTTCGCAGTTAGAATTCGTAATATTATAAAATTGAATGTAAAAACAATAATGCCATGGAAACGAATAATTTAGGAACAAAAAAGATAAACGGAACGCAGAAAAACATTGATGAATCTAAAGGAAAAAACGTTTCGCACGATAAAGAGCTAAAAGATGCCAAACTGAATAAAGAATTGGTAACAGATGTAGATGGTGATAAAAAGATTGTTGAACGTGCTCGAAATGAAAATGAGGATATTAATAAAGCGCTTCATCAAGTAAATCCTCATAACCCAAATGCAAATCGCGGCGTCGAAACAGAAGAAGAGGTAAATAAAACAGTTGAGAATAAAGACCGAAATTCTGATATAACCCCAAATAGATATCCAAATTCAAATCCAGAAAGTCATAAAGATCGCGGGAATATGAAATTGGATGAAGATGAATAAGATGCTACGAAATTTTAAATAAAAAGTAGTCAATTTAATGCTAAATAACATAAGATTAGCGGTTGGCGTTAATGTTATTGTAAACTCATTTTAAAGCTTCTGTATCGGTTGATATCTTCGTAAATTAGAGGAATCAATTTAAAAACATATATAAAATGGCACTTTTAGAAAATAAAGTAGCTTTTGTATCTGGCGGTGGTTCAGGAATCGGACGCGCAGTGGCAGAAGCCTACGCTCGAGAAGGAGCAAAAGTAGTAGTATCAGATATAAATGTAGAACACGGTGAAGAAACTGTAAAAGTGATAAAGGAAAAGGGCGGAGAAGCTTTTTTCGTAAAAGGAGACTCGTCGAGCGCGGCCGACAATAAACATATGGTTGAGGTGACGGTTTCTAAATACGGCCGATTGGACATTGCCTGCAACAATGCAGGAATGGGAGGACCGGCAAAACCAACTGGAGAATACGAGCCAGAAGCTTGGGATAAAGTTATTGCACTTAATTTAAGCGGTGTTTTTTATGCCTGCCGTTACCAATTGGAACAAATGGAGAAAAACGGTGGTGGAAGCATTGTAAATATTGCCTCAATTCACGGACAAGTTGCGGCACCAAATAGTGTTGCATACACAGCGAGTAAACACGGTGTGGTTGGTTTGACTAAAAATATTGCAGTAGAATATGCTCAGAAAAATATTCGTTGTAATGCAGTTGGACCAGGTTATATTGAAACAGCACTTTTAAAAGATAATTTAAATAAAGAAATGATGCAGGCCGTTGCAGCAAAATCTGCAATGAACCGTTTAGGAACTGCGGAAGAAGTTGCAGAATTGGTGGTTTTTCTAAATTCTGATAAATCATCATTTACCACAGGAAGCTATATTATTGCCGATGGAGGTTATACCGCGGTTTAATATTTTTTTAGAGAATACTATTTTGAATTAGGGAAAGCAGTAAGCGAAAGTTTACTGCTTTTTTATTCTTTGTTTTTTTGAATATTATTTAAAACGTTTATCTATAAAAGGGAAAAGGCAGTCATTTTTAAAACTGCCTTTTTTATACAAATATTTTTTTCAATTCCTTTAAATCAATTTTACTTTGATCTGAAAAATTGAAAAAATAATCTAATTGCCATTTCTGCGTTTTCTGCGCCTGTTTGCTTGTTGTTTCATCCCAAGGAGGATAAACCCTTGTTGCTCTTATTCCTTCTTTACTTTGGGTCGAAAAAATACCTTTTTTCAACAATGTTTTTTTCGGAAAAATAAATTGTCCCCAATTCTGATCTTTTCGAACAGTCACAATAACAAAATCAATATCGTCTAAATAATCAAAAGGTTCAATTGTTCCTGATTGATTTCGTTTCCATAATGTAACAAATTGTCCTGTTTTGGTCGGAGTAATTTTTGCTTCTCTATAACAAATGTTCTTATTGTTTAACTTAAAACGAAATGCACTATACTCCTCACTTTCACTTTCCTTTTGTAAATAAGTTATCTGCAAATTAGCTTCATCAAAAAATCTCTCCCTACTCAATTCTAAATCAGATGAACCAATGGTAATATTCATAAAGTCTATTCTAAAAATTACCCGAAAATTACCGCAAATTTATTTTAGAAAGAAACGTTTAGTCCAAAATTTAATCCCCATTGGAACTGGTTGAATGATTGGCTGTTTAGCGGATTGATGTAATAATTTACAGCAGGTTCAACAAAAACATTGGTTTTTTTGTACACACGATATTGAACGGTACTGCTTAATGTAGAGCCATAAACATAATCATTGGCATTGACATTTTCTCCAATAGAATGTCCATCCAAAACCACATTGTTAGAAATCAATTTACCTACAAAACCTCCAGTATTTAAATTAATGCTAGCTTTATTTTGATTAAAAACAGAATAAGAGACTTCAAGTGGCATTTCTACATATCTTAAATTTTGATCCAATTTACCAGTTTGTACGTTTTCATTTTTCAAAGCTTCTTTTGTGCTATTTGAAATTAGAAGGTAATCTTGAGTAGGTGAGTTAGCCGATGCAACAGGATAACTGTCAGGAGTAAAAAAAGCATTGTTTTTGGCACTTACATACGATACATTGGCAACGCTTTGACCTAATTCACTAATTTTTAATCCAGAACCTACAGCCCATTTTTTGTTAATGCTATATTTAGTTTTTACACCGTAAGAATTAGATTGTTTAGAATCGTTTACGTTACCTAAAGTTTTATCGTTTTTAGTATTTTCAGAACTTGCTACACCTGCAAAAACAGCAACTGCCCATCTTTCTTTTTTATTTACAAGATTGTCTTTTTTCTCTTTTTCTTCTTTCTTCTTTTCTGGAGTTAAAATTCCTTTTTCTAAACTCTCAAGTTCGGCCAACTGTGTAGAGTCTGTTTTGCTCAAACTGTTAGCAATTTTTACGTCGTCTTTTATGATAACTGCTTTATCAGTTCTTTTATTCTCATTTTTGCCTAAAACAGTATTGTTGGAATTATATGTGTTACCGCTTATAAAAGAACTTTTGTTTGCAGTAGAATTTTGATTGTTGAAGGCAATATTTTTATTGTTTTTTGTAGTTAGCTGTTCTTCAAAAATAGAATTTGAAAGCTGTTTTTTTGCAGTCGAATTAAATTTACTTTGTTTTCCAAATGCAATTCGTTCTTCAGAAATCCCTTTGTTCGAAGGTTTTACATTATTTCCTAAAATAGATTTTTTAGAAGATTTTAGAATTGATTTTTCTTCTGATGAACTAGAATTTTGGTATGCAACAGATTGGTTCGGAGCATTTGCTGGAACCACTGTACTAGATTTTTTAGAAGATTTTAGAATTGATTTTTCTTCTGATGAACCAGAATTTTGATAAGCAACAGATTGGTTCGGAGCATTTGCTGGAACTACAATATTAGATTTAGAATCTTTTTTGCTGGTTTTGTTCTTAGAGTTTGTTTCTGCCACAGAAGTTTCTTGAACTTGAATTCCCGATTCGTTATTGAAGCGATTCTTTGTAGGGTTTTCATTTAATGAATCAATTCTCTTGTCGACATTTTTATTTCGATCTAAATTTCTGTTTTTAGAATTATCATTTGTGTTTTTGTCAAGAACAATGCTATTGCTGTTTTTTTCTAAATCACGATTGTTGAGGTTGTTATTTTGAGCAGAATCAGTAAAATGTAAAATTGAAGGCAGAAGCAGCCCTAATAATAAGCATGCAGCAGCCGACCACCAAAGAACAACTCTCTTCTTCTTTTTAGGTTTTTCTAATTTTTCTTCAATCTGACTCCATAATTCTGGAGGCGGAACACTGGAAAAGTCTTCCATTGATGAAAAAATATCTTCTATTTTCTGCTTCTTCATGCTATCTTAAAATTTTTTATGCTCAAAATTCGCTTTTGTAATATGTGTTTGGCGCGATTTAAATTTGATTTTGATGTTCCTTCCGAGATTTTTAATAGTTCTGCTATTTCTTTGTGTTTCAGTTTTTCGAATACATACAAGTTAAAAACTGTTCGGTATTGATCTGGTAAATCTCGAATGTACTCGAGGAGTTTTTCCTGTTCTATCGGAATAGCTTCCAGTTCTTCTTCTTCAACAAAATCGGTATCGGGATCAAAAACATCTAAAAAGAAACTCTCTTTTTTCTTTTTGTTTAAAGTTTCGATGAGTTTGTTTATAAAAATTCGTTTCAGCCAGCCCTCAAAACTTCCTTCAAATTTATACTGACTTATTTTCTGAAACGCAATTACAAATGCCTCTTGAAAAACATCTTTCGCATCATCTTCGTTCTTCATATATTTCAAACATATACCATATAAAACAGGAGAGAACAACTGATAAATTTTCAGTTGTCCCTCTCTGTCATTTTTCATGCACAGTTTGATATATTTTTCTAAATCGTCTTTCAAGAAATGGTTCAAATTTGATTTTGCAAAAATAGTTTTAAATAGCGTACAAAACTATCTTTTAAAAATAGTTCGAGTACCATCTTGACTGTTGCTTACAATGGTTAGGTTTTGATTGTCAAGGTTTTCTATGACGTAGGTTTTGCCTTCAAACGTAATTAGATCATGTTCTAAGTGATCAAAATAACTCTTTCCTTTTTCTATCTTGTAGGTACTGTTTCTAATCTCTACATTATTTTTATAAGTGATAATTCTTCCCTTTTCAGTAAAGACAATTTTCTTTGCAAATCCAATTGTTTTTGGTGTTACTATATAAGGGTTGTTAGAACCTCCAATAGATTTTTTCCAAATCCAAGTATTTATAATTGATCCTGCAGTTTCTTTTGAATCATTTATAGAAATCATTGATGAAAAAAGAAAACAGATAATAAAAGAAAAAAAGAGTTTCTTCATGATAGAATTATTTTAAGCTTGTAATTTTTTCCTGAATTGCTTTTTTGAAAAGTTTTATCTCTGCACTTTGATCTGCAGTATCATTATTATCAATATAAATTCTGGTAACGTTTGCTCCTTGACGAAGCTCAAAATAAATCCCGCCCTGATTTTCAGCATCTGGAGAACCATAAGTTTTAGTCTGTCCTTTTATAGCCAGAATTTCTGCAGGAACACTTTTTAATAATAAACTATATTCGCCTCTTTTAATTGTCGGAGTATATCTGTATTGTCCAAAATCATATTTACCAGCTCCAACATTTAAGAATTTTAAAATGTTGTACTCATTAAGCTGATAAAATTTTTGGCAATCTGCACCTGTACATTGATTGCGGAAACTTCCAATAATTATATTGTCAGCAACTTCTACTGTTTTATTGAAAATTACTCCTTTTGTTGTTTTCGGGATCAAAACAAAATCAGAAGGATAAGTAGGCGTTTGCGTTACGTCCTCACCCACAGCAGGGGCTTTTTCATAGTAATTAACAATGATCTCACAATTATTTTCTATTATAGAGCTAATTACGATGTCATAACCGCTCGTAGGTTTGGCGCCAGCAAAAATCCCAACTAAATATTCTTTTGTAAAATCAATATTTGGATCACTTGCAACTTGACAACTGTTTGCATGTTTTGTAAAATACTGATCCATTTTTTCTTGGGAAGGAATAATAGTTGCCGCAGCGTTATTTGGTTGAGACTTTACAGTATAATTACATGAGAATGGAAAACCAGTAAAGTTCACGACTGTATTAGCTCCGCAATCTACATAATTATTATTTCCATCATTAAGCGAACAAGCACTGAATCCAAAGGCTACAAATAAGCCAAGTATTAATTTTTTCATAATCATTTTAATAGGTTTATATTCTGTAGATAGAACTTTTAAAAAAAGGTTGCGTCGGGATTAGACTTTTTTCAAAAAAAAATAAAATGTTGGTTTAGTTGAATTTGAAAATGAATTAGTGAAATTTCTATTTTTAAAATTAAGTACTACGTATTATTGCGTACTTTTACGTAAAATTAACTTAGTTATGTCTGATTATATACCATTTTTATTAGGTTTTGTTGTTGCGCTTTTTGCAGGAATCTACGTAGGCAGAATGCTTTCTGCATCAAAATATCAGTCTGAAAAAGCTATTTCTGAGGAGAGATTAAATGCATTAAATACTCAATTGCAAATGCTGAAAGAGCAATTTGAAAACGAAAAGAATAATTTTCACAAACAATTGCAATCGAGTATTTCTGAGAAAGAAAACATCAGAACAGAAAAAGATAGTCTTGCAATTCAGCTTTCTAAAAAGGAGGTGGATTTTGAAAACTTGTGGGAACGCCATAAAGAGCAAAAAAGCGAAATCACTGAGCTTCAGGAAAAATTTACTAAAGAGTTTGAAAATCTAGCCAACAAAATCCTAGAAGAAAAATCGGCTAAGTTTACCGAACAGAATACAGTAAACATGAAAAATATCTTGACACCTTTGCAGGATAAAATTCTGGTATTTGAACAAAAAGTCGAACAGACTCATAAGGAAAGTATAGATTATCATGCGGCGCTTCGCCAGCAGATTATTGGCTTGAGCGAAATGAACGCACAAATGAGCAAAGAAACCTTAAATCTAACCAAAGCATTAAAAGGCGATAGCAAAATGCAAGGAAATTGGGGCGAATTGGTTCTGGAACGTGTCCTAGAAAAATCAGGACTAGAAAAAGGAAGAGAATATGAAGTTCAACAGAGTTTTACCAATATTGAAGGAAATCGTGTTTTACCAGACGTTGTAATTAATCTTCCGGATGGTAAGAAAATGATTGTTGATTCTAAAGTTTCGCTTTCAGCTTACGAAAAATGGGTAAACGAAGAGTCAGAACTTTTGAAAATAGAATTTCTTAAAGAACATGTTCTTTCTATAAAAAGGCATGTAGAGCAGTTAGGAGGTAAAAATTACCATGATTTATACCAAATGGAAAGTCCAGACTTTGTGTTACTTTTCATTCCAATGGAACCTGCTTTTGCGATTGCTTTAAACGAAGATCCATCCTTATACACTAAAGCTTTTGACCGAAATATTGTTATTGTAACACCAAGCACGCTTTTGGCCACTTTACGAACTATTGACAGTATGTGGACTAATCAAAAACAACAGGAAAATGCTTTAGAAATTGCAAGACAAGCTGGAGCTTTATATGATAAATTTGAAGGCTTTGTGTCCGATTTAGTCCGAATAGGAAATAAAATAAAAGATACTAAAACCGAATACGAAAGTGCCATGAATAAACTGGTTGACGGAAAAGGAAATCTGATTTCGAGCGTAGAAAGATTGAAAAAAATGGGTGCAAAAGCAAAGAAATCGCTTCCCGATAACATTATTGCAAGAGCCATAAATTCAGAGGAAAATGAATTATTGAATTAGAAGAGAAAGTAAAAAGAGAAAGGACGAAAGAAGAAAGACTAATATAGAATACAATACAACTAATCAAAAATACCAAAAACAAAAACATGAGTACAGATTTTAAACCCGTTTCTTCATCAAAAGTTAGTATATCAGAATTAATGTTGCCATCGCATACCAACTTTAGCGGAAAAATTCACGGAGGATATATTTTACAATTATTAGATCAGATTGCCTTTGCATCGGCATCAAAATTTAGCGGAAATTATTGCGTAACAGCTTCTGTAGATACGGTTAACTTTTTAAAACCAATTGAAGTTGGAGAATTAGTAACAATGAAAGCTTCTGTAAATTATGTTGGAAGAAGCTCTATGGTTGTCGGCATTCGTGTAGAAGCCGAAAATATTCAGACAGGAGTTATCAAACATTGTAACTCATCTTACTTTACAATGGTTGCCAAAGATAAAGAAGGGAAAAGCGTTCAGGTTCCAGGATTGATTTTATCCAATTTAGAAGAGATACGACGTTTTAGAAAAGCAATAAAACATATAGAAGTAAGAAAAGAAGTTGAAGAACACGAAAAATTGGCCAATATAAATTCGATTGAAGATCTGGCTAGTTTAGAAAAATATAATGTCCTTCTAGAAATTAGCTAAATTTTCTTATATTTATTTGATGCACATTAAATATTAGAAATTATGGTCAAGTTTGGATATACAATTTTATACGTTGAAAATGTCGAAGAATCTATTGCGTTTTATGAAAATGCTTTTGGCTTTTCGAGAAAGTTTGTCACACCAGATGGTGATTATGGCGAATTAATTACAGGAGAAACAACACTTTCATTTGCTTCAAAAAATTTAGCTTCTCAAAGTTTGAAAGACGGTTTTATTGAAAGCAGTTTAGAAGATAAGCCATTTGCTATAGAAATTGGTTTTATTACAGATAACGTTCCAGAAGTTTTGCAGAAAGCAACTTCTTTTGGTGCGGTTATAGTTTCAGAACCTGTAGAAAAACCTTGGGGACAAATCGTAGCTTATGCACGAGATTTAAATGGCTTCTTAATTGAAATTTGTACGGAAGTAAAAGGTTAACTATTAAAAAGTTTTTTTAATGAATTATATACAGAGCAAACCTTATTTTGTGTTTTTAGGATTAATAGTAGTTCTTCTACTATATGGGTTTTACAAAGGAAACGAAGCAATTTCAGTCAATATTCATGAGACTTATTTTGTAATCTCCTGGAAAAACTTAATGATTCTTGTTTCTTTTTTTTGTGGAATATTGGCTTTGATTTATTTTGGAATCCTGAAACTAAATTTTGTTTTAATAAATTGGATGACAGTTTCTCACGTTTTAATAAGCCTAATAGGTTTGCTTATCGTTTTTATTTTGCCTAATTTTTTTAGAGAAATTGTTCCTGGAGATATATTGTCATTTATAAATGACTCGAATTTCAATCAAAGAATAGAATCCGGAATCTTGATTTTGATTTGTGCATTATTAGGAACTCAACTTCTGTTTTTTGTGAATGTGATTTATTCTTTGGTAAAGTGAAGATCTTAATCATTTTGCTTTTCACATTTTGCTTTTCACAAAAAAAATTCACAAATATTTAGCATTAATCTGAGAACTCGGCGTTGAGAAATTTCGTAACTTTAAGTGTAATTATTGGGTTACGGAATTTTTTCACTGAGTATTGCCGTTCGATTTTTCAGATTAATTAAAATCTGATTTTTTTATTTTCTGGTTAATCAGAATAAATTGAATGACATAATTGTTTAAATGTAGACGATTATGAAAACAACTACCTTATTATTTTTATTTTTTACTGCCTTTTCTGTCATTGCCCAAGATAAATTTTTTACCAGTACAGGGACAATAAACTTTGAAGCTTCTGTTCCTTTGTACGAAGAAGTGAAAGCAGTAAATAGACAGGTTGCCATACTATTAGAACCTAAAACAAGTACTTTTATCTGTACTGTTGTGATCAAAGATTTTCGCTTTAAATTGAATCTTATGCAAGAGCATTTTAACGAAAATTATATGGAAAGCAATCGCTATCCTAAAGCAGTGTTTAAAGGAAAGATTGAAAAATTTGATTTGAAAGATATAAATGAAGTTGAAAAACAATATCAGATAAAAGGAAAACTGAATTTACGAGGCAAATCAAAAGAAATTATTGTGAATGCTTTGATTAAAAGAGTTCCAGAAGGAATACAGGTTATTTCAGATTTTCCTATTTCAGTATCCGATTTTAACATTCGTATTCCAACTCCTATAGCGGCTAAAATTTCAAAAACAGCTAACACAGAACTGACGGGTATTATTCGTAGTGAAGATACTATGCTCACCTTAAAATGAAAATTACTTAACACAGCTGATAAGTGTTTTTTCTAAATCGGTAAACTGAAACTCAAAACCAGTTTTCTGAATTTTCTCTGAAGAAACACGTTGTCCAGTTAAAACTGCTATGCTCATTTTTCCGAGTAAAATCTTTAGGACAAAGGGAGGAACATTAGGAAGCCATATACTATAATCAAACAATTTAGCCAATGTTTTAGAAAATCGGGCATTTGTTGTATTATCTGTTATACATGCGTTGTAGGCGCCTTCTAGCGTTGTGTCTTCAATACTTTTTAAGTAAATCTGACATAGATCTTCTACATGAATCCAAGGCAGATATTGTTTACCCGAACCCAGTATTGCACCGAAACCTGATTTAAAGGTCGGAATCATCTTTTTTATAAAACCTTCTTCTTTTCCTAAAACGATACCAGTTCTTATTTTGACGGTTCGAATGTTTAGAGAATTCATTTTATCAGCAGCGTTTTCCCATTTTTGACAAGTGATGCCTAAAAAATCATCGGCAGGCGGTGTGTCTTCAGTACAGATTTTATGACTGGTTACAGCGCCATAAATACCAACAGCTGATGCGGAAATAAATGCGTCTACTTTTTTATTGTTGTTTTCTAAAATCGAAAAAATCATTTCTATAGGTCTAATTCGGCTTTCAAGAATAGCTCTTTTTCGCCTTTTGGTCCATCTTTTTTCAACTATTCCTTCACCGGCAAGATGGATAATGTAATCAGCATTTAGAATAGCATTTTTATCAATGTAGTTTTTTTTGATATCCCATTTGTAATAAGTGACTCTTGGAGTATTTTCTCTCTCGGTACGGCTCAATACAGACACAGAAAATCCGGCTTCGATGAGAACATCTGTTAAATGTTTTCCAATGAAACCAGTTCCGCCTGTTAATAGAACATTTTGAGCCATAATAGTTTATAATATATTTAACAGTATATAGTGTTTAAGGATTAGTAAAGGTACTTAAACAATGTTTACCTTTATGGCAAATTCTAAATTTTAATAAAATGGCGACTAAAAAAAAGGTAATTACCAAAGATGATATCGTTTCAAAATATATGGAAGAGGTTCTAGAAAAAGGTCAAAAACCAAAATCGGTTTATCATTTTGCCAAAGAAAATGATTTTACAGAAGCCGAGTTTTATGCTTTTTTTGGAACACTGGAAGGTTTAGAAAAAGAAATATTCCGATTGTTTTTTGAAAACACAGTCAATCTTCTTCACAAAAATGAAGAATATCAGGGATATGATATGAAAAATAAAATGCTGAGTTTTTACTTTACTTTCTTCGAAATCCTTACGGCCAATAGAAGCTATGTTTTGCAATCGCTTAAAATAGATAGAAACCCAATCAAAAATTTAGTGCAGCTAACTACACTTCGAAATAGCTTTAAAGAATATGTTTCTGAAATCCTAACAGACGATTACAGATTAGAACAAGAGAGATTTCAAAAATTTCAGGAAAAAGCCATTCAAGAATCTTCATGGGTGCAATTAATGATGACAATCAAATTCTGGATGGAAGACGAATCTCCAGCTTTTGAGAAAACTGATATTTTTATTGAGAAATCAGTTAATGCTTCATTTGAGTTGATGAATGTGGCACCAATGAATCATCTGATAGATTTTGGAAAATTTTTGTTTAAAGAAAAAGTATACAGCAGATAATGAAAACGATCGACTATATTCCGACCTCTAAAATAGAAAGAGCAGGAAAATTGGTTCAGACTGGAGCTAAGATCGGTGTAAACTATGTTAAACATTATGCTGAGAAAATAGTAAATCCAGATTTGAGCCGTGATAAATTAAACGAGAACAATGCCGAAGATATTTATGACGGATTAAAAAGCTTAAAAGGAAGCGCGCTTAAAGTAGCTCAAATGCTGAGTATGGACAAGAATTTTCTGCCGCAGGCTTATGTAGAAAAGTTTTCGTTGTCACAATTTTCTGTTCCGCCACTTTCTGCTCCATTAGTTCTAAAAACTTTTAAAAGTAATTTTGGGAAAACGCCTTATGAGATTTTTGATGAATTCAATCCAAATTCGGTAAACGCGGCAAGTATTGGTCAAGTGCATTTGGCAAAAAAAGGCGATAAAAAACTAGCGGTTAAAATTCAATATCCAGGTGTTGCCAATAGTATTTCGTCAGATTTGGCTTTGGTAAAACCAATTGCGATAAGAATGTTTAACCTGCAGGGAAAAGATTCTGACAAATATTTCAAAGAGGTAGAAGATAAACTGATTGAAGAAACCAACTATTTGCTAGAATTGAAACAAAGTCAAGAAGTTGTTGATGCTTGCAGTAAAATCGAAAATATTACGTTTCCGAATTATTATCCAGAGTTTTCATCAGAGAAAATCATCACAATGGATTGGATGACGGGAATTCATCTGTCTGAATTTACAGCTATAAATAAAGATCAAGAAGCGGGTGATAAATTAGGTCAAGCACTTTGGGATTTTTATATGTACCAAATTCATGTTTTAAGAAAAGTGCACGCAGATCCACACCCTGGAAATTTCTTGGTTGATGATAAAAACCAATTAATCGCTTTAGATTTTGGCTGTATGAAACAAATTTCGGAGGATTTTTACACACCATATTTTGAGCTTATCAATAAAAATGTCATTACAGACGAAAAATTGTTCAACCAAAAATTATTTGAATTGGAAATTCTTCGCCAGGATGATACACCAGCAGAAATAGAATATTTTACCGAAATGTTTCATGATTTGCTGTCGCTATTTACCAAACCTTTCCAAAACGAAACTTTTGATTTTGCTGATGAAGAATTTTTTAATGCAATCGCACAATTAGGAAAACGATTCTCAGAAGATACCAACTTGAAAAAAATGAATGGAAATCGCGGTTCTAAGCATTTTATTTATATGAACCGTACTTTCTTTGGTCTGTATAATTTAATGTTCGATTTGAAAGCTAAAATTGTAGTTGATAATTATTTGAAGTACTAGAAGTTTAGAAATTCCAATTTTTAAAAATCTAAATTTCAATTTAATACATAGACCTTTGTCAAAGTTCAAAACTTTGACAAAGGTTTTTTTGTTTAATTTGTCATCCTGAGGAACGAAGGATCACACTTGTATATCGACAAAGGTTGGAGAGTTTCTTGTGTGATCCTTCGTTCCTCAGGATGACAAAATGAGTATAAATCTGCTTAATCTGCAAAATCTGCGTGAAGCAAAATAAAACTTATTTCAAAATTCCAGCCTTGTAAGTTGCAATCGCCCGATCTCTCGCAAAAGCATGATCAACCATTGGTTCGTTATAGCCGAGATCAAATTCAGCAATCCATTTACGAATGTATTCTCCTTTTGGATCAAACTTTTTTTGCTGGATTTCGGGATTAAAAACCCTAAAGTATGGTGCGGCGTCACAACCTGTTCCCGCTGCCCATTGCCAGTTTCCTACGTTTGAAGCCAGTTCAAAATCTAACAGTTTTTCGGCAAAATAAGCTTCGCCCCATTGCCAGTTGATGAGCAAATGTTTGCAAAGAAAGCTAGCCACAACCATTCGAACACGATTGTGCATGTATCCCGTTTCGTTTAACTGACGCATTCCGGCATCGACCATTGGATATCCAGTTGTTCCGGAACACCAGCGTTTAAAATCCTCTTCGTTATTACGCCATTGAATGCCATCGTAATTAGACTTGAAATTATGATTGACGCAATTCGGAAAACTAAACAGAATCTGAATAAAAAATTCTCTCCAGATTAATTCGCTCAAAAAGGTCTGATTTTTTCTGTTTGCCCAGTTTACCAATTTTCGAATACTAACAGTGCCGAAACGTAAATGGGGAGAAAGATAAGAAGTGCTGTCTAAAGCTGGAAAATCTCTGGTTTCTTTATAATTGGCGATTTGAGTTAAATTGTGAGGCTGTACTTTTATGGAACTTCTTTCAAAACCAATTTCGGCCAAGTCAGGAAACTTAAATTTGCTTTTAGCAAAATTGGATTGGAAGGAAACGGAATCATATTCTGGAGCTGATCCTAAAAAATGATATTTTTCGAGCCATTTGTTTTTGTATGGAGTGTAAACCGTATACGGATTTCCATCTGCTTTTGTAATTTCTTTTTCTTCAAAAATGACATGATCTTTATAAAAGAAAGTTTCAATATTATTTTCTTTTAGTAAAGCAGTTATTGCTGTGTCACGTTTGATGGCAAAAGGTTCATAATCTTTGTTGACAAATACGGTTTGAATATCAAATTCCTTTATAAGTGATTTCCAAATGTCTTTTGTTTTTCCTTTTTTTATTAAGATTGAAGAATCAAGTTTTTTTAATTCTGAATTTATCTTTTCAAGTGAATCATAAATAAAAGTTACTCTGGCGTCATTTTTTGGAAGATGTTCTAGAATATCATCATCAAAAATAAAAAGAGGAACAACAGGAAAATCCGATTGCAAAGCATGAAATAATCCCGTGCTGTCTTCTAAACGCAAATCGCGTCTAAACCAGAATAAAGTAACTTTTTGTTTTGTCATTGTTTTGTCTTACTAAAGTAATTTTAAAGTTTTTTGTTTGGCATCGAATAGCTCGCAAAGGCGTTAAGTCGCAATTTTTTATTTACTAAAGACTTAAAAAAGAATTGCTTTGCGACTTAGCGTCTTTGCGAGATTCAAAAATCTGCGTTTTATCTTTTAGAATTAAACAATTCTTCGATTTTATTAAATCTATAATCGAAAATACTTTTGAGTTTGTTTTTTACGACTAACTTATTCATAATTCTGCCGAGAATTCCAAACGGCAAAGCATAATGAACAATATCGGTCATTTTGGTTCCGCCATCTGGTGTTGGTTCAAAGAAATGTTTATGATGCCAAAGTTTATAAGGCCCGAATTGCTGAATGTCTACAAAATACTCGTTTTCTTGGCAAGCTGTAATTTCGGTAACCCAAGACATTTTGATTCCAAAAAGAGGTTTTAAAGTGTAAGTGATAATTTGCCCGTGATACATGCGTTTGCCGTCGTAATCTTGAATTTGAAAATTCATGTTGTCGAGCGTAATAGTTTGCAGGTTTTTTGGGCTTGAGAAAAAATCCCAACATTTTTCTACACTTGCATTTATATGTTGTACGGTAACTATTTTATATAATTTCATAATCGTAAATCTTTCTTGAAAATAACCAAAGAATATTACATTTTATAATATTTAAATGGCACAAACAGCATTCCGAAACATTCTCCTTTTTCTTTGTTAAGATGTTTGTGATGTATTTTATGAGCCTTTCTAAGTCCGATGAGGTATTTGTTTTTAGTGTTTTTAAACCATTTAAAACGTTGATGGATTAAAACATCGTGAATTAGAAAATAGCAGACTCCATAAAGTGTGATTCCGCAGGCAATGAAAAACATATAATTGAATCCTCCTTCAACGCCAAAATAAAATAGGATAATACTTGGAGTCGCAAAAATGACAAAGAAAATATCATTGCGCTCAAAAGTGTTTTCGTATTTCGGCTGATGATGATCGGCATGAAAATACCACATAAAACCATGCATTACATATTTGTGCGTTAGCCAAGTAACACATTCCATAAATAGAAAAACGCCTAAAAAGATTAAAAAAGAGATCATTTTTTTAATGTTGATGTTTTAAAATTATCGTTTTATTGTTTTTGAGTTTAGCTTTAGATTATAAAATGTTGACTCAAAAGGTTTTGCTTAATTTTGTCATTCCGAGGAACGAGGAATCTCACTAGTTATTCGACAAAAATTATGGAGCCTCTAATGCGATTCCTCGTTCCTCGGAATGACAAAACGATACGTTGAATTATACCAACTTCAATTTGTAAGTAACAAAAGACTGCGCCAAAAGTCCCGCTTTTGTGTAATTGGAAACTCGAATTCTGGAATTTCCAATTTCGTAATAAGGTGTGTTTTTAAGCTTAGTCAGCAGTTTTTTGTAATACACATAAGCGGTATAAACCCCAAATTTAGCTTCGATTGGCAGTTTTACGATTCCTTGATAGGCAATTCTAAAATCTTCCTCAATTTCTTTAATAATCTCATTTTTCGCCTCTTCATTAAAATTATTCAGATTTACACCAGGAAAATAAGATCGATTTAGAATGGTATTGTCGTCTCTTAAATCCCTTAGAAAGTTTACTTTCTGAAAAGCCGATCCTAATCGCATAGCTTCGTCTTTTAACTGCTCATATTTATGCTCTTTTCCAGAAACAAAAACTTTCAAGCACATTAAGCCTACAACATCTGCAGAGCCATAAATGTAATCGATATATTCGGTTTGAGTCTGATAATTTGATTTTATGAGATCCATTTTCATGCTTTTTAGAAAAGCTTGAACCAAGTCGTCTGTAATATTATATTCTTTTACAGTCTGCTGAAACGAATTTAAAATAGGATTTAAACTAATTCCTAATTGCATCGCTTTGTAATATTCCTTTTCAAAATCTTCAATTAAGTATTCTTTCTCGTAGCCATGAAATGAATCTACGATTTCATCAGCAAAACGAACAAAACCGTAAATGCTGTAAATGGCATCGCGAATACTCGGCGAAAGCATTTTGACAGCAAGAGAAAATGAAGTGCTGTAATTTTTAGTGACCAATTTGCTGCATTTGAAAGAAACGGCGTCGAATAGTGATTTCATTTTTTAAGATCTAAAAGATTTTTGAATTAATTCAGCTGCGAGTTTTCCTGAAATTAAAGCAGGTGGAACACCTGGACCAGGAACGGTTAATTGTCCTGTAAAATATAGATTCCTGACTTTTTTGCTTTTTAATTTAGGTCTTAAAAAAGCCGTTTGCAATAAAGTGTTGGCCATTCCGTAGGCATTTCCTTTGTAAGCGTTATAGTCGGTTACAAAGTCGTTTTTACAGAATGATCTCTTAAAGATAATGTTATTTTTAATTTTTTGCTGGGTAAGATTTTCAAAACGAGAAATGATTTTTTCGAAATATTCTTCTCTCAGTTCTTCAGTATCTTCAATTCCGGGCGCAAGCGGAATCAAGAAAAAACCAGATTCCATTCCGTCTGGTGCTGCAGTTTTGTCTGTTTTAGACGGAAAGTTGGCATAGAATAAAGGTGCTTCTGGCCACTTTGGCTGATCATAAATACACGCCGCGTGCTGATTGAAATCGACATCAAAAAAACAAAGCGTGATGCGAAATATTTTCTATTTTTTTATCAAAGCCAACAAAAAATAGGAGAGAAGAAGGTGCAAAAACTCTGTTCTCCCAATATTTTTTAGAATACATTCTGTGTTCTTTTTCTAGTAAAGTTTCAGAATGCTGATAATCTGCTCCGCTTAAAACAATATCTGCTTTTATAGTTTTTCCTTTAATTACAATACCCGTTGCGATTTTATTCTCAACAAGAATTTTTTCAATTGACGAATTAGTTTTAATTGTCACGCCAAGTTCTAGAGCTAGTTTTTCGATTCCACGAATCACGTCAAACATGCCTGTTTTTGGATGCCAAGTTCCAAGACCAAAATCGGCGTAATTCATGAAATTATAAAATGAAGGCGTTTTGGATGGTTTTGCTCCAAGAAATAAAACCGGAAACTCTAAAATCTGAATTAATCTTTCATTCTTGAAGTTTTTCCGAATGTCGGCGCTAACGTTCTTAAAGAATTGATCAAGTTTTAATGCAGTTTCTTTTGTAATTAATTCGAGCGGAGAAATTCCTGGACGATAAACCAAATTTTTAATTGCAATGTCATAATTGCTTTTAGCTTGATCGATAAAGCCTTGCAGTTTTTCACCGCTTCCTTTTTCTATGGTTTCAAAAGTGTGTTTTATTTCTTCTAAATTATCATAAATACTGATAAAGTCACCGATTCCGAAATAAACCCTATAGGCAGGATTCAATTTTATGAGTTCATAATAATCAGAAGGCTTTTTGTTGAAATCTTGAAAAAAGCGTTCAAAAACATCTGGCATCCAATACCAGCTTGGTCCCATATCAAAAGTAAAACCATTTTCTTTAAACTGTCTTGCACGACCGCCAATTGTATTGTTTTTTTCGTAAATAGTAACGTTGTTTCCTTGTTGGGCAAGGTAACATGCGGCTGCTAAAGAAGAGAAGCCTGAGCCTATTATCTGAATCGTTTTTCTCATTTGTTTAACAAATATAAGAAAAACTTAAACAAAAATAAATTAAAGCATGTTAATAGTTTCTTCCATCGAATCAAAAATGCGGATTCTGTCGGTAAGGACTTTCTGGTCTATATGTTCTACCATTTTACCCATAAGCCAGATTTCATTGTTTTCTTGCAATAATTTCTGTCCCATAGATTTAACATATTGATTAATTACGCTTCGATCTGGCTGAACAGTCATAAAAGAAATAAACGTAATATTCTCAAAGTGTTTGGTTAAATCTTGTAGGTTTTCAATTGGCATGCTTTCTCCAAGATAAATTGTTTTGTAACCTTTATCAAGGATTTCGTATTGCAAGTACAATAATCCGATCTGGTGAATTTCGTTTAACGGAAGTGATAAAACAAAAATACGATCGGTTTTAACTGGCTTTCTAATCTGAAGGCTTTCTGTGTAAATCAATATTTTCTGCTTGATCAAATGACTCATAAAATGTTCATTTGCAGGTGTGATAGTTTCAGACTGCCATAATAATCCCAGCTCTTTTAAAAGAGGTAAAAAATGTTCTTTAAAAACTTCTTTAAATGTTTTTTCGGTAATAAGCCAATCGAATGTGTTAAAGAATAATTCCTGATCAAAGTTCATCATCGCCATTTTAAAAGAAGTAATGGCATAGTTTTGAGAATTTTTCTTCGAAATTATTTCGCGTACCAGTTGAGGTATCTTTTCTTCAGGATATGTTGCAATTTTAGAAATCTTATAGCCGTATTCGTGCAGTAACGTAATGTTTAAAAGTTTCTGCAGATTCTGAAGATTGTAAAATCTAATATTAGTATCGGTTCGCATAGGTTCAAGAATATTGTATCTCTTTTCCCAGATGCGTATAGTGTGTGCTTTAATTCCAGATAAGTTCTCAAGATCTTTAATGCTGAAAACAGTTTTAATGTTGTTTATCATTTTTCGAAATTAGGTCAACAAATGTAAAATAAAATCTTATATACAACCTTAAAACTACATTAAAAAGATAGAGAATTAGAGGTTTACGTATTTAAAATATATTTTTTACCTAAAATCAGGTATATAATTTTTAAGAAATATATTACTTTGGTAAAAAAGAACGGTCTGCATATTTTTGATATGCAGACCGCTTTTTAGTTTTTTTGGTTGTTGTTATTTACAAAAAGTAGCTTTGTTTTTTATTGCGCTCTGGCTTCCAAGCTCAATTGCTTTGCTGAAATCTTTGCATGAGTTTTTCTTGTCGCCGATTTTGTTATACGCCAAGCCTCTTAAATTGTAGGCAATATAATCTTTTGGGTTTAATCCTAAAGAAGCGGTGCAATCATCAATAGTTCCTTGGTAGTTTTGCAATTTGTAGTTAACATTGGCTCTTCCAGTAAAAGCGTCTGCATTCATGTTGTCTAGTTCGATTGTTTTGCTGAAATCGGCTTGAGCTCCTTTTAAGTCGTTTAGTTTGAATTTTGCAACGCCGCGATTTTGGTAAGCTTCGACAAATTTAGAATTCATGCTAATGGCTTTCGTGTAATCGGCAATTGCGCCTTTGGTGTTACCAGCTTCAGCTTTTTTTATGGCTTTGTCAAAATAGCCAGTTGCAGATTGTGCCCAGATTGAGCAAGACATCATGATAAGTGATGCTAATAGTAGGTTTTTCATAAAACTAATTTGGGATTAGTGATTAATTATTTCCCAACGAATTTAAGAAAGTTTTTATTTTGTAAGAGATTTTCTTTTAGTAAATGAAGAAAAAGTAATAGAATAGTAAAGGAGGTTTTTCTATAGGTTTATTCTAAGATTTGAATATCTCTTAAAAAGAAAAAGGTCAAGTAAAATTTTACTTGACCTTTTGTGACCCGACTGGGGCTCGAACCCAGGACCCCATCATTAAAAGTGATGTGCTCTACCGACTGAGCTATCGAGTCTTCATTTCTTTAATGAGGGTGCAAATATAAGGACTTATTTTAGCTTTTTAGCTCTTTTTTGAAAGGAATTTTAAATTAATTTCAAGAAAAATTGTAAAACATTATTTTACAGTAAAATAGATATTGTGTTTTCTTTGCAACAATGTATATGTGAAATTCGAAGCGATGATTTTTCTTAATTATTTATTTGATTAGCTTTTCAAGTCTTTGTATCATTTCCTCTTTTTCTCTCAACATACGCTCGTATAAAGCTATTTTTTCTTCATGTAGCTGAATTATTTTGTCGATTGGATTGTTGTTAAAAGTTGGGCTGTAATTTATTAAACCTTGAGTATCGTGAAAAGTACTAGAAATAATATTTATTGCCTGTTCTTCGTTAAAATTCTGAAATGCTTCTACAGGGATTTTTAATATTGTTGCAATTTGTTTTAGAAGATTTTCCTCAATTACATCTTTCTGCTCCAGCAATGAAATTTTCTTTTGGCTCCAGTCTTCTCCTAAATCATAAGCCAATGCTTCCTGCTTTATATTAAGCATTTCTCTAAAACGTTTTACGTTTCTTCCTTGATGTATTTTTTGTTCCATATTGAGTGTTTGTTTTCTAAGAGCTAAAAGATAAGGTCCTGCAGATTAAAAAATCTGATTTTCAAAGATAAAAAAATATCCTGCAAATTTTCTTTTTGTCAGATATTATGTCTGTTTTGGTGTGTTGCAAATAAAATTGTCGGGCAGAAGAGAGAAGGTATAAGAATAAAAAAAGCGCAAACCTTTGTATTTGTTGGTTTGCGCTTTTTAAATTGTGACCATGGAGGGATTTGAACCCTCACGCCCTTGCGAGCACCACCCCCTCAAGATGGCGAGTCTACCGTTTCTCCACATGGCCTAAAAAGAAAAAAGGTCGAGTAAAATAAATTACCCGACCTTTGTGACCCGACTGGGGCTCGAACCCAGGACCCCATCATTAAAAGTGATGTGCTCTACCGACTGAGCTATCGAGTCATTGCTTTCAAGAAATTTAATTTGTTAATCACAAAATTTGTGACCCGACTGGGGCTCGAACCCAGGACCCCATCATTAAAAGTGATGTGCTCTACCGACTGAGCTATCGAGTCATTTAATTTCTTGAATGCGGGTGCAAATATAAGGAGTTTTTTTTGAAGTTTCCAAGCTATTTTATCATAAATTTGTCTTTTTTTTGGAAAAATCTCCAATTGCTTAGTTTATAAGGTTTTATTAATATGAAAAAAATTGTACTGTTAGGTTACATGGGTTGCGGAAAGTCAACAATTGCCCAAAATTTGTCAAAAATTATAAATATTCCGTTCTTAGATTTGGATAAATGTATCGAGGAAAGAGCAAATTTATCCATAAATGAGATTTTTGAGAAGCACGGAGAAGTGTATTTTCGAAAATTAGAACACGAAATGTTTGTTGAATTGCTGCAATCTTCTGAAAATAATATTATCGGATTAGGAGGAGGAACTCCATGTTATGCCAATAATCATGAATTATTAAAAGGAGATGATGTTGTATCTATATATTTAAAAGCATCAATTGATACTTTATATAATAGATTGGTGCATAACAAAAGCAAACGCCCTTTGATAGCAAATATGGGTGAGGAAGAAATGAAAGAGTTTATCGCGAAACATTTATTCGACAGAAGTTTTTATTACAATCAGGCAAAACATAAAGTTTCGGTTGATGATAAATCTGTCGAAGAAACGGTTCAGGATATTTTAGAGATATTAGCTTAAAGAAGCATGATCGCCGTTTTCTGAATTGAAAACTACTTGAACATGCTCTAATAAAGAAGTTGAAAGCGAAATTCCTTTGAAATCGGCCTTTACAGGGTATTTTTTATGGTTTCGATCAACAAGCACTGCTGTTTTGAATTTTTTAAGCGGAACGTCTAAGAAATGACGAACAGCATATATTAATGTAGTGCCCGAGTTTAATACATCATCAACAAGAACTAATCCTTTGTTTTTGTATTCTTCAGGAGTCAATGAAGTGTGTATCGCTTCTTGCGGATTTTGTTTGTTTATTTTGACTTCGCAGATAGAAACCTTTAAGGTGGAAATGTTGCTGAGTGCCGAAGCGACTTTTTCGGCAAAAATAAATCCGTTAGAAGCAATCCCAGCTATAACAACTTCCTCTTCGTCCACAAAGGTTTCGTAAATTTGGTAAGCGATGCGTTTTATTTTATGTTCGATTTCCTGATGGGTTAGGATAATATTGCTGCTCATGGTATATTTTTTTTGCTAAGATAATTAATTTAAAATCCAATATATAAAATCAAAATTCCAATGTTGGGTTTTTGATTTTATATTGTTTTGAATTTGATTTGCTGTTTTTTTTATAAGATTTTGGAATTTGATAAATTTAGAATTTATTCAGTTTCCTCTTCTTCGTCATCGTAAATTTCATCTCCGTAATCATCAATATCTCTTCGGTCTTTTTTAGTTGGGCGTCCGGTACCGCTTCTTCTATAATGTTCTTTAGACAGTTTTAATAATTCTAAATGAGCATAAGCTTCTGGCGGAGTTTCATTTTTTTGGTAAATATCAACCAATTTTGCTCCAACGCGATTCTGAGGGATGTCTAAAACCGTTATAATTTGTGTGATTTGATCTTTTCTAAAAGTAATTCGGTCTGTAGGAAAAACTTCTTTTGATGGTTTTGCAATCTGCCCATTTACAGTGATCTGATTCTTTTTGCAAGCTTCAGTAACCATGTTTCTGGTCTTGTAATAACGAACGCACCACAAGTATTTATCTATTCTCATAATTTTTCTAAATTCCAAGTTAAATTCTTTACAAAAATAAATCAATATTGTATCTTGCGCACCTAAAAAAATGATAATAATGAATAAATTTAAATATTATTTTGTTTTATTGCTTGCTGGTCTTGCCATCGTTTCTTGTAATAAAAAAGATGATGATGATCCAGTGATTGTTCCTTTAAGGGATTATCAAGAACAATTTAATACTGATAATGCAGATATTGAAGAATATTTGAAGACCTACTCTATTACAATTTCTCCAAATATGGATGTTACTTTTACAAAAATAACAGATCCAGCAGCGCAGCCTTCTATAATGTCATATTTAAATAGCGCAACCTTTCCAAAGCTACTTTTGAGAGAAATCAAATATGTGCATGGAATAACTTATAAAATGTATTATTTAGTTTTAAGAGAGGGTGTCGGTACTGCTCCAATGAATACAGATGGAGTTGTAACGGCTTATAAAGGAGAATATATGAAGCGTATAGACGCAACAGCTAAGGACCCGTCGTACGTAACAACTACACTTTTTGAGCAAGTAGTGTATCCGAGAGTAAGTTTGGATTTATTTACAACTATTATGGGTTGGAGTGAAGCTTTTCCTCAATTTAAAACAGGCACAACTACTTATGGTGATGATGGAACTGCTAATTATCAAGATTTTGGGGCTGGAGTTTTATTTATTCCTTCAGGTTTAGCGTATTATGCTGGCGGATCGGGCTCAATTCCAGCTTATTCTCCATTGGTTTTTACTATCAAATTATATGATATTAGAAGAATGGATCATGAAAATAATGGATATAGTAGTGTTGGTGAACTAATATTAAATCCTGATGGTGTTTTTGATTATCAGGAAGATCTAGATGGGGACGGTTATGTGCGTGATTACAGAAATACAACTTTGTATCCAAACCCTCCGGCAAAAAATCCTGACGATAGTGATGGTGATGGTATTCCAGACTTTTTAGATCAAGATGATGATGGAGATGGTTATACAACTAGATTTGAAATTACAAAACCTAGCGATCAGGTGGGTTGGGGAACACTAGATGGAAATGCTTTCTATTTTGGAATAAGAAACTATTATCCTTGGGATCCAATGACGGATGATGCTACTACGCCAAATGTTGATGAAACAGAACCAAGAGGAATTCCTAGCAGGCCAAGCGGAGGTCTAACTGATCCTACAAAACCTGAATCAATAACAAATCCTGCTAAATTTGTTCCAGAAGATTATACGAAACCTGGACGATTAAGAATTCATCTTGATAAAACGTATCCTTATCAAAAGAACTAAAAAATAACAAAATATTGAAGCCTCGGAATTTGCATTTCGAGGCTTTTTTATAAAATGAATAATTCATCTGCAGAAAATAAAGTGCATGAGTTTGTGAAACTCTTTTTTAGAAAAGGCAATAAAAAACCTCGAAATCTAAATTTCGAGGTTTTTCTATAAAGTAAGAAAGTTTAAAGATTACTTTCTTTTGATTACTCTTTCTACAGCTTCAACAATTGCTTGATTGTTTAATTTGTATTTTTCCATTAATTGCTCTGGAGTTCCAGATTCTCCGAAACTGTCTTTAACAGCTACAAATTCTTGCGGAGTAGGATTGTTTAAAGCCAATACTCCAGAAACACTTTCTCCAAGACCCCCAAGGTAGTTATGCTCTTCTGCAGTAACTACACATCTTGTTTTAGCAACAGATTTAAGGATAGCTTCTTCGTCAAGAGGTTTAATAGTGTGGATGTTGATTACTTCAGCAGAAATTCCTTTTTCTTCTAATTTTTCAGCAGCAATAAGAGCTTCCCAAACTAAGTGACCTGTTGCGATAATAGTTACATCAGTTCCTTCGTTTAATAAAATTGCTTTTCCAATTACGAATGGTTCATCAGCAGGAGTGAAGTTTGCTACTACTGGACGTCCGAAACGTAAGTAAGCAGGGCCGTGGTGATCTGCTAATGCAATTGTAGCAGCTTTAGTTTGGTTGTAATCGCAAGTGTTGATTACAGTCATTCCTGGCAACATTTTCATTAATCCAATATCTTCTAAGATTTGGTGAGTTGCTCCGTCTTCTCCCAAAGTTAAACCAGCGTGAGAAGCACAGATTTTTACATTTTTATCTGAGTAAGCAACAGATTGACGAATCTGATCGTAAACTCTTCCTGTAGAGAAGTTGGCGAAAGTTCCTGTAAAAGGGATTTTTCCACCAATTGTTAAACCTGCAGCGATTCCGATCATGTTAGCTTCAGCAATTCCGATTTGGAAAAAACGCTCTGGATGATTTTTCTTGAAATCATCAAATTTTAATGATCCAATTAAATCAGCACATAATGCTACAACATTTTCGTTTTTTTGACCTAGTTCAGTCATTCCCGCTCCAAAACCAGAACGAGTATCTTTACTTCCTGTATTTTCGTATTTTTTCATAGCTTTAATTTGCTGTAATATTTTTGTTTTTAATGTCTAAGCTAAAATCTATTTCTTCAATTTTTAAAAGTTTTCGAAAATACATTTTCTTGCCTTTTTCAATAAAGTAAGAGCTAGTGATAACTTCATTATTTTTTAATCTAAATTTTTGACACCACAGAGGATATGTTAGGATTCTAAAATTAAAATGTTGATTTTTTGAAATTTCAGATTGGGCAGTTTCATAAAATGATTCATTAATTAGTTCTTTTTTTCTATCGTTTTTGAATTGTTTGATGTTGATGTTTTTTACATTGCCTTTCAAAGAATATAAAACTTCATAGAAATTTCCATTTTTTTGCAATTTACAATAATCAGTATTGTAAGTAAAAGAAGTGGAGTTGGATAATAAACTTATATCATTTATTTTGTTTTTATGAGACTCATCTTTGTATATAAAATTTTTCCCTCTAGCTAGATCAACCAATATGGCACTTGATATAGTATCTTTAATTTTGGTTATTTTAAGGATATATGTGCTGTCTTTCGAATTAGAATAATTGTATTCGAATTGACTATCATTACCACTTAAAGAATCCCTGTCGAATTTGTAAAGGGTAAAATAATCAAAATGATATTCTTGAGAAAAAACATTTTGAAACAGAATTAAAAAAAATAAAGATGCAAAATACTTTTTCATCAATCAATTAATTTAATAGTCGATTTGGTCTGCAGAAACGTTTTGAGCTAAAGCACTTGCTAATTGATCATTATTTGGTGCCTTACCGTGCCAAGCATGAGTGTGCATCATAAAGTCTACACCATTCCCCATTTCTGTATGCAATAAGATGCAAACTGGTTTTCCTTTTCCAGTTCTTGATTTAGCATCAGTTAATCCAGCGATAATAGCATCGATGTTGTTTCCTTCTTTAATTTCTAAAACATCCCAGTCAAAAGCTTCGAATTTAGCGCGGATACTTCCCATTGGTAAAACTTCGTCAGTTGTTCCGTCGATTTGTTTTCCATTAAGATCGATTGTTGCAATAATGTTGTCTACTTTTTTAGCAGAAGCATACATGATCGCTTCCCAGTTTTGACCTTCTTGCAGCTCACCATCTCCGTGTAAACTATATACAATGTGATTGTCTTTGTTTAATTTTTTAGCTTGAGCTGCTCCCAAAGCTACAGATAAACCTTGTCCTAATGAACCAGACGCAATGCGAACTCCAGGTAAACCTTCGTGAGTTGTTGGGTGTCCTTGCAAACGAGAATCTAATAATCTGAATGTAGCTAATTCTGAAACTGGAAAGTAACCACTGCGTGCTAGAACGCTATAAAAGACAGGAGAAATGTGTCCATTTGAAAGGAAAAATAAATCTTCTCCAATTCCGTCCATATCAAAACCTTCTTTGCGGTCCATTATATTTTGATACAATGTTACCAAAAATTCAGTACAACCTAATGAACCACCTGGGTGTCCAGAGTTTACAGCATGTACCATTCTAAGAATATCTCTTCTTACTTGGATCGTTAAATCGCTTAATTGTTGTGTGTTAGGCTTCATTTTATATGTAAAAGTTAAACTGGAGCAAAAGTAATCGTTATTTTGCGGGGAGACAAATGATTTTTTGCTTTAGTTCTATTGCAATTGTTAAATTTTACTATTTT
This sequence comes from Flavobacterium sp. UW10123, assembly GCF_040538975.1. NCBI lineage: Bacteria > Pseudomonadati > Bacteroidota > Flavobacteriia > Flavobacteriales > Flavobacteriaceae > Flavobacterium > Flavobacterium sp. UW10123. The sequence continues at coordinate 22,594 of NZ_JBEWQE010000010.1, read as the reverse complement.
TCTTAAACTATGGAAAAAATATAACGTGAGTTTTGCTTTTTAATTCTTTATAAGTGTGTTTTTTACAATTTATAATAAAGGGCAAAAAAAAGCCCTGCATTTTGCAAGACTTTTGTACGGATTAAAGAAAAAAAGTTTATTTATTCAGTATCACCTTCACTATAATAGTTGTTTTCTTCGTCTTCTGAGCCTATTTCTTCTTGTTGGTCGTCTAGCTCAGCGCCAGGAATATCTAAATCATTTCCAATTTTATCGCTGTTTTGTTTCCATTCATTGTCGTTTTGAGTAATGGTTTGGTCAGTTGAAATGTTTTCTGGATCTACATCTTTTGATTTGTCTTCACGATTGTAAATATCTTCATTTGCGGGATAATTTAGATTTTCCAGATTTCTTTCTATCTCATTTTCTTTTGCGGGGTTTTTATCTTCTGAATTTATCATAATGCCAATATTAAATTATATTAAACAGATACCTTATCTCTTATAAAGTTATGAAATCTATGATTTCAATGCTTATATTTTTAAAATAAGTATGTTATAATATTTGCATAAAATGAATTATCTCATTTTCTAATTTGACAAATTATTTAATTGCAGCAATCTCTCGCCAAGTGACTAATTGAATATTATTCTCTTTTAGTTTTGCTTTGCATTCATCACTTGTGAAAAAATCTAAATCTATTTGACGCCATTCTGAACCAAAATTTGGATGATTTATGGTGATACCTTGCATTTCAGAATCATCAAACGCGGGATGAAGCAAGAAAACATTTAATCCAGAAACTACACTATCTAAAGCTTTTTCATAAGATTTTTTAAGTTCTCCTTTTTCGAAGTCATTATAGTATCCAATTAAAAGTTTGTCTGCCAAAAGTGCATCAGCAAAATTGTATTTTTCATCAGATAAAGAAATAGATTCTATAAACTCTTTATTGATAAAAACAGGTAAATTGTATGTTTTTCCTAACTCTTTATAGATTTCTAAAATTTCGGGAGTAACGCCAACACTGCACATATGTGAGTCGAGATGCGTAGGCTGAATGCCAAATTGTAAAGCTTTTTCGATTTGTGCGGTAAGCTCTCTTTTAATTTCAGATGGTTTTGCGTTGTTTTTGAAATCTTGTCTAGTTTTATAAAAATAGCCATTTTGATCTACTAAACTTGAAACTTCAGCGACTGGAAGAACCGGACCAAATTTATAATTCTCCCATTCGCAAGTAAGAGTTAAATGAATTCCACAGTCGTACTTTGGATTGTTCTTGGCAAATTTAGCCATTTCAAAAAACCACGGACAAGGAACCATTATGCTATAAGAATTAACAAAACCGTTTTGGAGTGTTTTTATTGTTGCCTGATTTTCTGAGTGCGATAATCCAGCATCATCGGCGTGAATGATTAATAGTTTGCTGTTTTCAGGATATCCGAGTTTTTGAGCTAAGTTCATTTTGTCTTTTATTGTTGTGAATATGCTGTGCAAGGACATCAGCTTCGTTCAATCTGACGACACTACATTTCATTTTTAATAGATTTTATTCAAATTTAAAAATTTCTGAAGTTTAGGTTTTATGTTCTTTTTGAATTAACTCAATTTTATAATTCACAAATTTTCTAATTAATTAAATTTCCCTGAAATTAGCTTATCTTTGCCGACTGAAAAAAGAAACAAATGAAGTTCGATTTATTACAAAAAGATCCGCAGTCTAAAGCAAGAGCGGGAAGTATTACTACTGATCACGGCGTAATTGAAACGCCTATTTTTATGCCTGTTGGAACTGTTGCTTCTGTAAAAGGAGTTCACCAGCGTGAACTTAAAGAAGAAATTAATCCGGATATTATTCTTGGAAATACATACCATTTATATTTACGTCCACAGACCGAGATTTTAGAAAAAGCGGGTGGATTGCACAAATTCATGAACTGGGATCGTAATATTTTGACCGATTCTGGCGGATATCAGGTGTATTCTCTTTCGTCAAATAGAAAAATTAAAGAAGAAGGAGTAAAGTTCAAATCGCATATTGATGGTTCTTACCATTTCTTTACGCCAGAAAATGTAATGGAAATTCAGCGTACAATTGGGGCTGATATCATTATGGCTTTTGACGAGTGTACGCCTTATCCTTGTGACTATAGATATGCACAGCGTTCTATGCACATGACGCACCGTTGGTTAGATCGTTGTATCAATCATTTGGAAAAAGTGCCTTATAAGTATGGTTACGAACAAACGTTTTTCCCGATTGTTCAGGGAAGTACTTACAAAGATTTGCGTCGTCAGTCGGCTGAATATATTGCCAATTCAGGACAGCAAGGAAATGCAATTGGCGGACTTTCTGTTGGTGAACCAGCAGAAGAAATGTATGCCATGACTGAAGTGGTTTGCGAGATTCTTCCAGAAGATAAACCTCGTTATTTAATGGGTGTTGGAACTCCAATTAATATTTTAGAAAATATCGCATTAGGAATTGATATGTTCGATTGTGTTATGCCAACTCGTAATGCAAGAAACGGAATGCTATTTACAGCAAACGGAACTATCAATATTAAGAACAAAAAGTGGGAAGCCGATTTTTCTCCAATCGATGAAATGGGGCATACTTTTGTAGATACAGAATATTCAAAAGCATATTTGCGCCATTTGTTTGCTGCCAACGAATATTTAGGAAAGCAAATTGCAACGATTCATAATCTTGGTTTCTACATGTGGTTGGTTCGTGAAGCTAGAAAACATATCTTAGCTGGCGATTTTAGACCATGGAAAGAAATGATGGTTAAAAATATGAGTCAAAGACTTTAAAATATATTGATTTGTTTAATCGTTTATTCGGTTAAACGGTTAAACAAATAATCGATTAAACTCTACTATGTTAACAATAATAGATAAATACATCTTAAAAAGATATCTAGGGACTTTCTCTGTCATGCTGCTTTTGTTTGCTCCAATCGGAATCGTTATTGACGTTTCGGAAAAAGTAAATAAAATGCTTGAAAACAAGATTCCGTTTGGTGATATTGCTTTCTATTATTACAACTTTACGATTTACTTTATTAATTCGCTGTTTCCGATATTTTTGTTTTTATCGGTAATATGGTTTACATCAAAGTTGGCCAATAATACTGAGATTATTGCCATTTTAAGTTCTGGAATTTCATTTACGCGTTTCTTGCGTCCTTATATTATTGGAGCAACCATTGTTTCGATTTTTGTATTGCTTATGGGATTTTTTATAGTTCCCGCGGCGAGCGAAGGTTATAATAATTTTAGGTATACTTATTTAAAAGGAAACGGAAAAGAACTCATGCGTGGTGAAAACACTAATGTTTTTAGGCAGATTAACGATCATGATTTTATTTTTGTAAATAGTTTTAACGAAGAATCAAAAACAGCGTTCAATTTTTCTTTGGAACATTTTGAAAAAGAGAAACTGATTTATAAAATTACTGCAAGTCGTATTAAATGGGATCCTAAAAAGAAGATTTACGTTTTATACGATTATACCAAAAGAACTGTTGGAGACTTAAATGATATAATCGAAAAATCTCCAGAAAAAAATGTGGCTTTTAAATTTGAATTAGCAGATTTAACGCCTGTTGTTTATATTGCAGAGACATTAACTTTAGGTAAATTAATTGATTTTATAGAAAAAGAAAGAAAAAGAGGTTCAGGAAACATCAATACCTATTTGGTTGTTCTTTATAAAAAATACAGTATTCCAGTTTCAGCATTTATTTTGACGATTATTGCGGTTTCAGTTTCTTCTATGAAACGCCGTGGTGGGATGGGTATGAACCTTGCCATCGGAATTGCAATCGCATTTTCATTTGTATTCTTTGATAAAATCTTTGGTACACTTGCCGAAAAATCTACATTCTCACCTTTATTAGCTGTGTGGTTCCCGAATATTGTTTTCGGAATATTAGCGGTTTATTTATTACGTAATGCGAAACGATAATTTAAAAAGTTATTTAAATCTTCACTTAATTGTTTTTATCTGGGGTTTTACAGCCATTTTGGGCGCTTTAATTACAATTGATGCCGATAATCTGGTTTGGTATAGAATGCTAATAGCCATGATTTTTCTAGGCGGATTTATTGCATTTAAAAAACAGTCTTTTCAGGTTCCGATAAAAGAATTTTTTAAACTGATTTTTGTTGGATTGCTGATTGCGCTTCATTGGATTTTCTTTTTTAAAGCGATTCATGTTTCCAACGTTTCTATTACGCTTTCCATATTTTCATTAGGAGCGTTTTTTGCGTCTTTACTAGAGCCATTATTTTACGGTAGAAAAGTGCTTTGGTATGAAGTACTATTTGGGCTTGTAATAATTGCCGGTTTAGGATTGATTCTTCAGGTTGAAATAAAGTATCTTGAAGGTGTTTATTATGCCTTGGCTGCGATCATTTTAGGAGTTTTATTTACTTTAATGAATGGAAAATTGATTTCAGACCATGAACCTTCAGTTATTACATTTTATGAGTTTGGAGCGGGAGTTTTCTTTATTACGATTTATTTTTTATTTCAAGGGAAATTCACGGCAGATTTCTTTCAAATGTCTTTAAATAACTGGATTTTATTATTGATTTTATCTTCAATTTGTACAGCTTATGCATTTACTGCTTCGGTAAAAGTAATGCAGCGATTAACGCCTTATACCGTAATGTTAACTACTAATTTAGAGCCAGTTTACGGGATAGTTTTGGCTTATTTTATCTTAGGAGGAAAAGAAAAAATGAGTGTCGAATTTTATATCGGCGCGGTAATTATTATTATAACAGTTATTCTCAATGGTGTTTTTAAACATTATCAGAATAAGAAAGAAAACTTGTAATAGTTTCCTTATTATTAAAATGCATTTTTATACTTTAAATAACAATTAACTTCGCCAATGATATAATATTTTTATATTTGCGGTTCGATTTACAAACAAAATTCAAAAATCCATGGAATATTTAGATTTTGAGCTTCCAATTAAAGAACTTGAAGAACAGTTAGAAAAGTGCGTTATTATTGGAAAAGAATCTGACGTTGACGTAACGCCAACGTGCAAGGAAATCAACAAAAAATTAGTAGAGACTAAAAAAGAAATATATAAAAACCTTACGGCTTGGCAGAGAGTACAATTGTCAAGACATCCAAATAGACCTTATACTTTAGATTACATTAGAGCAATCTGTGGAGATACTTTCTTAGAACTTCATGGAGACAGAGGTTTTAAAGACGATAAAGCTATGGTTGGTGGTTTAGGTAAAATAAACGGGCAATCGTTTATGATTATCGGTCAGCAAAAAGGTTTTAATACTAAAACACGTCAATACCGTAACTTTGGTATGGCAAATCCAGAAGGATACCGTAAAGCTTTGCGTTTGATGAAAATGGCAGAGAAATTTGGGGTTCCTGTTGTAACTTTAGTAGATACTCCGGGTGCATATCCAGGACTTGAAGCTGAGGAAAGAGGACAAGGAGAAGCTATTGCTAGAAATATTTTCGAAATGGTTCGTTTACAAGTGCCTATTATTACCGTTATTATTGGTGAAGGTGCTTCTGGAGGAGCTTTAGGAATTGGTGTTGGAGACAAAGTTTATATGTTAGAAAATACTTGGTACTCTGTAATTTCTCCAGAATCTTGCTCTTCTATTTTATGGAAAAGCTGGGAATACAAAGAGCGTGCAGCAGAAGCTTTAAAACTGACTTCTTCTGATATGAAAAAACAAAAATTAGTTGATGATGTGATTCCAGAACCACTAGGAGGAGCACACTACGACCGTGAAACAACTTTCAAAACGGTTGCTGAATACATCACTAAAGGATATAATGAATTGAAAGACTTATCAACAGCTGACTTAATTGCCCAAAGAATGGACAAATACAGTAATATGGGCGAGTATAAAGAGTAAATTCATAAAAAGAGACTTAAAATCCGAAGCCTTACCGTTTCGGATTTTTTTTTGGTTATGAACAAATCAAGATTATTTATAAACAATTATTAGTTATAACTAGATAGCAGAATTTTTTTAAATTTTGCTACTTTCGCTATATGGAAAATTTCAAAAACTTAAACCCTGTCAAGGTCGACAAAACCACAATTATCAACTTAGAAAAAGGAAAATTACCTCCGCAAGCTCTTGATTTGGAAGAGGCTGTGTTAGGTGCAATGATGATTGATAAAAAAGGGGTAGATGATGTAATTGATATTTTGCAGGCAGAAGCTTTTTACAAAGACGCACACAAACATATTTTTGAAGCAATTTTGCAACTTTTTACTGAAACTCAGCCAATCGATATCTTAACAGTTTCGACTCAGTTAAAGAAAAACGGAAAGTTGGATTTGGCGGGCGGAGATTTTTATTTGATTCAGCTTACGCAGAAAATTGCTTCTTCGGCGCATATTGAATTTCACTCACGTATTATTCTTCAGAAATTTATTCAAAGAAGTTTGATTAGAATTTCTTCAGAAATTATTGAAGCATCATATGATGAAAGTGCGGATGTTTTTGATTTATTGGATCAAGCTGAATCTAAATTATACGAAGTTACACAAGGAAATATCAAGCGTAGTTCTGAAACCGCACAGAGTTTAGTTTTACAAGCTAAAAAGAAAATTGAAGAGATTTCTAAAAAAGAAGGATTAAGTGGTGTAGAAACTGGTTTTCATAATCTGGATAAACTAACATCAGGATGGCAACCGAGTGATTTAATTATTATTGCGGCCAGACCTGCGATGGGAAAGACGGCGTTTGTACTTTCTATGGCTAGAAATATTGCGATCCAGTATGGACATGGAGTTGCTTTATTCTCTCTGGAGATGGCTTCTGTTCAGTTAATTACAAGGCTTATTTCTTCTGAAACAGGATTGTCATCAGAAAAATTGCGTACAGGAAAATTAGAGGCTCATGAATGGACAATGTTGAGTACTAAAGTAAAAGATTTAGAGAAAGCGCCTTTATTTATTGATGATACGCCTTCACTTTCTATTTTCGATTTAAGAGCAAAATGCCGTCGTTTAGCTTCGCAGCATGGTATTAAAATTATCATTATAGATTATTTGCAGTTGATGACTGCAGGAGGAAATGCTAAAGGAGGAGGAAATCGTGAGCAGGAAATTTCGACAATTTCCAGAAACTTAAAAGCTTTGGCAAAAGAACTTAACGTTCCGGTTATTGCACTTTCTCAGTTATCGCGTGCTGTAGAAACACGTGGTTCTAGTAAACGTCCTTTACTATCGGATCTTCGTGAATCTGGAGCAATTGAGCAGGATGCCGATATCGTTTCGTTTTTATACCGACCAGAATATTACAAAATTGAAGAATGGGATGATGAAGAGGCTTCGCCAACTGCTGGTCAGGCTGAAATTATGATCGCAAAACACCGTAATGGTGGTATTGAAAATATTCGTTTGAAATTCTTAGGACACTTAGGGAAATTTGATAATCTTGACGAATTTTCGGGTAGCTATGATGATTTGCCGTCAAAAATGAATCATGATGATAATCCGTTTATTACTAGTAATCTACCTTCAGCTAATGAAGCCTTCGGAAGTAACTTAAATGATGACGATGACGACAGCGATGTTCCGTTTTAATAAATAGAAAGCCTTAAATTTTAAGGCTTTTTTTTATGTTTTAGGTTAATTTTTTAATAAAAATCAGTAGTTTAGCCAAACCAATTACAAACTAACAATTTTTTATTAACCAATTAACAAATTTAAATTATGAATGAAGAAACATTTCCAGGACCTATTCAGATTCCTGTAAAAACTGCTAATGAGTGGGAAAAGAGGTACGATGACGATAACTCAGTTGAAGACTCTAAGAATAAAGTAAAAGCTTTCTTAATACCAAGAGAAAGCTTAGAAAAAGTGCTAGCGCTTAAAACAGAAGCTGTTTGGGCCTATTTAGGAATAAATGATCAAAAAGAAAAGACATTACTTTTCGTAGGGGCCAATTATGATCCGGTAACTAAAAAATGGATTAATGTTTATGGTATAGGAGAAGGAATGGATGGTGAAGTAGGTGGTGGAGATGTAGTATATGATGGCGCACGTCCTAGCCCACCGTATTAATTAAAAGTTTTTATAATGGATGATTTTTTAATATATTCAAGTTATTTGATTTTATTGATTAATCTTGTACTATATACATTTAGCTTTTTCCAAGAGGAAAAAGCTAATGTTTTTTTTGTCTCTTATTTGGCTTTTTCTACTGTATTGCAATTTTCAATGGAGCTGGTGTATCATTTAGGAATGAATAATTTATTTCTAGTTAATATTTTTTTTATAGGTCAAATGATTATACTAGGACTTTTTTATAATTCATTATTTTGCAACAAAGCTCAAAAAATATTCGTGAAGACTTCATTATTAATTGCGTTATTGATTTTATTTGTGCAATTTGTGATGGATTCAAGTCAGTTCTTGAAGTTTAATTTATTTGAAATTACTTTAACGTCCTTACTTATAGTTGTTTTTGCACTACTTCATTTTTATAATATGCTTACAGAAAACAAAAAGTATTATTATATCAGCATGGGAATAGTTTTTTATTTGCTGGCTAGTACAGTTCTGTTTTTAATTGGCAATCTTTCAACAGGCTTAAGTGCTGATTTAAAGTATTTAAGTTGGCAGTTAAATGCTTTCTTATTAATAGTCTATTACTTGATTATTTTATTTGAATGGAAAGTAAGTTTTTCAAAAAATGCAAGTCTTCAAAACTAGTCTGTAATTACATAAATAAAAAATAAAGATATGAATACAGGTCATATTCCTGAGAAAGAACTCGTAGCCATAATATTATATATCTCTTTGTTTTTTATAATTGTTGCAGTTGCATTAATTATATTCTTTTATTTTTCTAGACAGAAAATTATTCAGAAAGAATTAGAAAAAATTGATTTAATACTTCGATATCAAAAAGAGCAATTGCATGCTATTATTGTAACACAAGAGGAAGAACGTAAAAGAATTGCGCAAGATCTTCATGACGATATTAGTTCAAAATTAAACATTGTTTCCTTAAATAGCCATTTGCTTACAGCTCCAAACCTTACTGAATCAGAAACTGCAGAAATTACAGAAAATATAATTGCTTTGACAACAAAAGCATTAGACAATTCTAGAAAAATTGCGCATAATTTGCTGCCTCCAGTTTTTGAAAAATTTGGTCTAAGTGCAGGTGTCGAAGAATTATGTGGAGAATTTGAAAGCAGTAAATCGGTCAAAACACATTACAGAAATGAAATTGATTTTGATGAGAAAGATATAGACAGGCATTTGCATGTTTTTAGAATTCTGCAAGAACTTATGAACAATTCTATTCGTCATGGAAAAGCATCTGAAATCTGGATTTCTTTTGCTAACATAGATGGAATAAATTCTTGTGACTATAAAGATAACGGTGTTGGTTTTGATTGCACGAATTCTGAAAACCAAAAAGGTTTAGGAATGAAAAATATTGATAGCCGAATATCATTTTTGCAAGGAACAATAGAAATTAACTCTAAAATTAATAGCGGAATTGTTGTAAATTTTACTTTTTAGGTAGAATTATGTGTTTTATTAAGGATTTTAGTCAATAAAATGGGGTATTTAGACTTTATCTAAATCATATTTTGTAATTTCGACAAACCAAATTAAACGACCAAAATCAAATAAGATGAATTCTGCTATTAAAATTGCTCTAGTTGATGATGAAATTTTGTTTCGAAAAGGAATTTCTTTTTTATTACAGAGAGAAGAAAATATAGATATTCTCTTTGAAGCCTCAAATGGCGACGAGCTTATTTCTCAACTGAATGAAAGAGAAATAAAACCTGATATAGTAATAATGGACTTAAAGATGCCAGTATTAAATGGGGTCGAAGCCACAAAAATTATTAGAAAAACGTTTCCCGATATTAAGATTATTGCATTGACTAGCTACGATACCAAATCGTTTATTGCAAATATGATTCAAGTTGGAGCAGTAGCTTACTTAATTAAAAATACTACCCCAAAAGATTTAATTCATACAATCAACGAAGTAGCAAAAAAAGGATTTTATTACAACGAAAATGTTTTAAAAACAATTCAAGAAACAATAGTTTCTCCTAAAAATACAAGAGGAGGCTTAGAAACAAATTTCCTTTCTCCGCGAGAAATTGAAATTTTACAATTAATTTGTCAGCAGAAAACTACCGCAGAAATTGCAGAACATCTTTTTTTAAGTCCACGGACCATTGAGGGGCACAGGAATAATTTATTACTTAAAACAGAATCACGAAATATTGCGGGATTGGTTGTTTATGCTATTCAAAATGAATTGGCAGTCTTAACAATTTAAAAAATTATGCTGTCAAAAACTGTATTGACAATACGTAATACAATATAATTGTTATTACAAGAACACATAATCCTATTTTCTGAATTACATTCAGACCCTTTTGTTGGTTATTACTATCATTAAACTTCATAGTGGTTGTTTTTACAGCGATTAGTTTTATGAACCTGGGATAGCAAATGTATTGAGAATATTTTATAAGAGTATAGGTGTTTTTACCTGTTTTTATAGTTGTAGAAAGTCATTTTTTTTCGAGATTATTTATTTAACATTCCATTATGGCAGAAATGGTCATAAGCATTCTGTTTTTGTGGTAGCCTTTTATATCTTTACTAAAATAATTTTCTGATGAATAAGGGTTTTCTTTACTTTTTTATACTATTAGTTACATTTAGTTCAAGAGCTTCGTTTATCTTGCTACCGATGGATGAAACAACGCAGCAAAATCATTTAAAAGCATATGGAATCACTTATTGGTGTTTGAGTAGGGATTATAAGGCAAGTTGGCTTTTAAATTACCGTGGCGGTTCTTTTTTACTCCCTGACGCTGATGAAATTAGAAAAGAATGTAAAATTAGAGGAGTTAGTTTCGAAGTAATTTCAGATAGTGAACAAGCATCAATTTTAAATGAAATATCGAGTCCGTCTCAAAATATGGAATCGGTAATTTTAGAAAAAGCTCCCAAAATAGCCGTTTATACTCCAAAAGGAAAACAGCCTTGGGATGATGCTGTGACTTTGGTTTTGACTTATGCCGAAATTCCTTTTACGCCAATATATGATGAAGAAGTTCTAAGTGATCAATTATTAATGTATGATTGGCTGCATTTGCATCATGAAGACTTTACTGGACAATATGGGAAATTTTACGCAGCTTACAAAAATACGCCTTGGTATATAGATCAAAAAAAAGATGCTGAAGCTTTGGCCGCAAAATTAGGATATGAAAAAGTATCTCAAGAAAAAGGTGCGGTTGCAAAAAAAATTAGAGATTTTGTAATTGGCGGAGGTTTTATGTTTGCTATGTGTTCTGCCACGGACAGTTTTGACATTGCACTTGCGGCTGACGGAGTAGATATCTGCGAAACGATGTTTGACGGAGATCCTAGCGAGTCTAATTATCAGTCAAAATTAAATTATAATAACTCTTTTGCTTTCAAGAATTTTACTTTAGAAAGAAGACCTGAAGTATATGAGTTTTCTGATATCGATATGACAACAAAAAGGCGAATATTAATGGAGAAAGATTACTTTACTTTAATGGAGTTTTCTGCAAAATGGGATCCAATACCGAGTATGTTATGTCAAAATCATACGCAATTGGTAAAAGGTTTTATGGGGCAGACCACTTCTTTTGACACTTCATTAATAAAGTCTAATATTTTGATTATGGGAACTTGTGAGTTAAACGGGGAGTCAAGATATATTCATGGAGAAAAAGGCAAGGGGATGTTTACTTTTTTTGGAGGACATGATCCCGAAGATTTTCAACATCAGGTTGGAGATCCGCCAACGGTCTTAGATTTGCACCCTAATTCGCCAGGTTATAGGCTAATTTTGAATAATGTTTTATTTCCTGCCGCCAGAAAAAAGAAGCTTAAGACTTAGATCAATTTAAAGAAAATTCAAACCAGATCGGAATATGATCGGATACTTTTCTTGCATTTTGAAGTGAATCAAAATCTTCGTAAAATTTAATAATTCCCGAATTAATGACTTTTAAACAAGATGTTTTGTAAAAGATATTGTCAAATTCAGAAGCTAGACAAATATCATTTTTGCATGTATGTTTGAGAGTTGTCTTTTGATCTTTTAGTATAGGAGAAAATCCCATTTTTTTTAACGGATTAAAAACAGAATGTTTTTCAGGGCAATTAAAGTCTCCTAAAAACACAAGATTTAAATTAGGATATTCGTTTGGTAAAAATTTGAAATATTTGATTTCGGTTTCAGGTTGCTTTTTCTTCGTTATGGCATGAAAATTAACAAGTGTGATTGTCTTTTTGTTAATTTCAAAAGAGGCGAAATAGGGCTCCCGATCAATTTCTATGCTAAATTTTTTCTCTAGCCAGGGTTTGTTTTTTAATTTGACTTTATGAGTTTTCCAAATAAATGCATACCGCTCGGTTTTGTAACTACTGCTAGAAGTTGGATCACTTATCCTGTAATCCCAATTGTTTCCTTTCTGATTAAGCAATGATGCAAGTTTTGCTACAGTTTGCGCACCTCCATTTCCAGCAACAACCTCCTGAATTGCAATGATATCATAATTGGAAATTGTTTTGGCAATATAATTTAAATGACCATCAGATTTAGATTTTCCAAAGTTTTCAATATTCCATGATAGTACTTTGGTTTGTGCAAAAGATAAAAAGGTTAAGAATAATAAGATCAGGCAGAGACTTTTTTTCATATAAAAATGTATGGATCAAGATGTGAATTTTCTTTTCCAACAATAATCAAGCCCTTCTTAGAATTAATTAATGTTTTTTGTATCGGTTTTTTAATGCCGTTCCGATAATTATAATTTGTAATACTAATAACGCTGGGATAAATATCATTTTCCAATCAATTTCTAGCCAACCTGTTTTTTCAGAAACAAAGGCAAAACTAATTGATAAAAAAAGGCAGAGTAACATTGTTTTCATAATGATTTTATTTTGTGTAGTATTAATTTTGGAGAATATAATACTCGCTTTACTTTTTGGTTTCATGGTAGGTCAATAGATTATCACAAATTTAAAGGTATCAAAAGTGTAATCCTTACGGAAACCCGTAAAGCAATATAAAAATTATACCAGACCGAAATCTTTTGCAATTGCAATCAAATGCACGTTGTTGTTGGCTTTAAAATAAATTTTCAGCTTATTGATTCTTTTTTCGATACTGCTTGTTCCGTTAGGAGTTATTGATAAATCTTTAAATTCTTTAGAGATGCTTTCTAAAATGTATCCTTGTGACAGAAGTTTTAAGATTGAAATATCATACGATTCAATTTCAATTAAGGACTTATCATTAAAACTAAAAGATAAATCAGAAGAAAGTATTTTTTCTTCATTATTAAATGTGCTTTCAATAGCATTTCTTAGTTCTGAAATACTATTTCTTCCTTTAGAAACATAAGCATTAATGCCTAATTCATTAAAAAGTGTTTTAATCCTATAACTTTTATCTTCTATAGAAAAAACAATTTTTTTTAGATTTGGTTGCACTTTATTTATGGCATCAATAAGTTCATCGCCACTATTTAAACTTACTTTTCTATGATCAGATTTAAAAGATAAATCTGTAATCAATAAATCATAAGGTTCTTTATCAGCCAATGCTTTTTTTATTTTAAGCAAACCTTCGTCACAATATTTCACGTGGTTAATTACTGGAACTTGTAACTCTTCAAGTACTTGAACTACTGCAATGCTGATACTATCTAGATCTTCGGCAACTAAAACTTTTTTAAACATATATCGGGTTATATTGGAAATTTGAAACTAATTTTAAAACCGCTTTGCAAGCTTGTGTCAAAATTAAGAGTTCCTTTTATTGTTTTAATACGGTTTTCCACATTTTGTAGTCTTTTTTCTAAAATATTATTTTCTGATGTAATTTCACTACTGTTATCAGTGTAATAAATTACTAGGTTTTTATGTATTTCCTTGGTAACAATACTTACTAAACTTGAACTGTTAGATTTTTTCATATTGAATAATAATTCTTGCAAAATTCGGTAGAGTATTATTTTTTTATTCTTGTCAATTTTATTCCAGGAAATAGAGTCTAAGCCGTTAAGGATAATATTTACATCTTGAGTTTTATATTCTGAAATCATTTCCCTTAAAACAGACACAAATCTGTCATCTATCGGAATTTTACTGTTCTCTCTTGATATATTTCGAGTTTTGGAGTAGATATTATTGAGACTATTCAGCAGTTTTTCTTTATCGTCTTTGTTTTCTACATTATTATTATGAACAAATAACAATGTCTCATATATATTTGAGTTAAGTTCATTATGCAGTTTCTGAGATATTCTCATTTCGCTTTTAAGTATGATGTCGCTTTTTTCTCGTTTTCCTTTCGTAGTAATATAAAATATTAGAAAAAGGATAATAAATAGACTTAAAGAAATTACGACATAAGAAATATAGCTTCTGTTTTTTTGTCTTTGCAATTGTAATTCTTTTTCTGCTTTCTGATTTTTAAGTTCAAAGTTTTCATCTTTGTCTTTCTTTGAATCGTATATTACATCAGCAAATTGATTTTTTGCCGTTTTTCTGCTTAAATAGAGACTATCATTTTTTCTTGCATATATTTTCCAGTATTTTTTCGAATTTTCAGCCTTATCCGCTTCAATAAGATCGGCTAATCTATCGATTTCATTTCCAGCTGATTTTGCTCGTTTTGCAGCATAATATGATTTCTCTGCATAAAGTTTTTTAAGTTCTGGATTGTAGTATTTTGAGTAATACTGATAAAAACCAAAGTAGTTGGCAATTAGCTCAAAATCATTGTTGTATGGAATAGTTAATTCCAAACTTTCGTTAAGGCACTTTAAAGCTTGTTCTTTATGATTTCCAAGGCCTATGTAGGAGAGAGCTAAATTATACATTATGGCTGAACGCACAATGTTTGTATTTGAAGGTGTGATTTTATCTGCAATTTTACACTTGGATATTGGTTCTAATATATCTTTCGCTTCTTGATATTTTTTTTGTTGAATATAAATAAAGGCAATTTCAGATAATATTCTGGCTTTTCTAAATGTCGATATTGCTTTTTTTAGCGCTTTTCTATGATAGTAAAGCGCCTTTTCGTTATTATAAGTGTAAAAATAGTTGTAAGCCATAAATGTGTAAGCATTAATGGCGTACTTTTTATCAGATGTTTTTTCTAAGTAAGGAAATGCTTTTATAAGTGTAGATTCTGCTTCGTAAAAATTGCCATATCGTTGCAAGATTTCGACGATGTAGTTTAAAGAGCCAACATATTCATCTACATAATCTTCTTTCGGATCGCATAACAATTGCGTTTTGTTGAAGTAAAAATAGGCACTGTCATATTTTCCAGCACTAAAAAAAGCATGAGCTTTTTCTGATGTTTTTTTAATTTTTATTGAACGATCGGCTTTATAGTGATTTTTTGGTTGTTTTTCAGCTTTAGAAGACGGTACGAAGAAAAGAGTTGCTAGAATCAAACAAATGATTAGCAAACAAAAAAGAATGATTTTTTTTTGAAAAAAACTGAACAAGTTCTTACTCATTATACAGGGAATTTAATTATAACCTTAAAACCTTTTCCAAAATCTGAAAGAATTTCGACCTCGCCTTTTATGGCTCGAATTCGATTCTCAATATTATGTAAGCCATTTTTGTGGACCATTTTGTTTGAATCAATTCCTTTTCCGTTGTCTGTATAATTAATTATAACAGTATTGTTTCTTTTTTTAAAAGTTATGGCAACTAAACTAGCGTCACTATGTTTTTTCATGTTTACTAGCAATTCTTGGATGATTCTGTAAACAGATATTTTCTTAATTTCATCCATTTGATCCCAAGAAATTTCATCTAATCTATTTATCAATAGGTTTGTTTTGGACGTATTAAATCCAGAAATCAACTCTTTAAGTGAAATTATAAAATTTTGACTGCTCAAGATTGGATTGTTTTCTTTTGATACATCTCTTGTTCGAGAATAAATATCTTCTAGCTTTTTTAATAAATGACTTCTGTTTTCTTCATTAGAAAGATTTCTGTTCTCAACAAAAGCTAGCGTATGGTAAATGTCATTAGCTAATTCGTCATGCAGTTTTTTTGAAATTCGAGTTTCACTTTGATAAGTTGCTTCAATTTTTTGACGATTATTTCGTGCAGTTAAATAGTAATAAACAAATACAATCAACCATGATGCTAATATAATTATGATATATGAAATAATATTTTTGCTTTCCTGTTTTTCTAATTGAAGTTCGTTTTTGATTTTTTGAGTCCTTAATTTTAAGTTTTCCTCTTTTTCCCTTTTAGAATCATATTTCATTTTTGCAAATTGATTTTTTGCCTTTTGTCTGAAGGCATAAATACTATGATTCTCTTTGATGTAAAGAAGAGCCTTTTCTTTTGTCTCTGTAGCAGAATTCGTGTTTTCTATAATAAATTTTAAAGCAAGTAAGCGATTATTAGCATTACCAGATAAGGTATAGTTTTTGTAGCTTAATTTGGCATACATCATCGATAAAGTCCTATTGTTGTGATAATATTGGGCAAGATTATAATACGTTTTACCTAAACCATCTTCGTTTTTTGATTGAATGCTAATTTGTAAACTCTTTTGGAAAAAACTCAAAGCTTTCGAATCGTTGAGTTTGAAATAACAATAACCTATATAGTCGAGTATTTTGGAATAATATATTTGATTTTGCTGTACAATTTTTTCTTTGCTAATTGAGAGAAAAATCTGAAGTGCTTTATTGTACTTGTGTTGTTTTATATATATTGTGGCTATATTATTTTTTGCTTCAAGTACGTTGATCCTGTCAGTTTTTAAGATAAAGGCTTTGGAATAATAATAGATAGCATTTTGATAATTATAAGTATAATAATAGTTTCTTCCTAAAACACTGTAGATATTCCATATATAATTTGGATCTTCAATTTTATTTAAATAAGGAATTACCTCAGTTGCGGTTTTAGTGCTTCCAATAAAATCTTCATGGTTTTGTTGAATTTCGGCCATATAGTACATGCAGTAAACGTAGTTTTTGGCATCTTCGTTTGGATTGCATTTTGTTCTCGCTTTATTGTAAAAGTAAAACGCACTATCTAACTCTTTATTCTTATAGTATAAATCAGCAGTATTTATTATCTTACCTATTTCGACCTTATTATTTGTAATTTTCTCTATAAAATATTTTTTCTTTTGACAGGCAAAAAAGATTGCAAAAATTAAAATTATAAATAGAAAAAATTGTATTTTTTTTGTAACCATGCGCCAAAAATAAAAAAATATAGATTTTACAAAAGAGTATAAATACGGTATTTTGCAAAAACTCTAATTTTATGATTTCCGTATTCTCATTTACAGATAGATATAAAAAAGCCCTCTAACTAGAGGGCTCGCCTTTGAATATTTGTTGTAAATATTCTCTTTATAAAATTATTCAGCTCTCATTCCTGTTGCAATTCCTATTCTGTTCCAAGCGTTAATTGTGATAATCGCCAAAATGATTTCGGCAAGGTATTTTTCGTCAAATAATTTCGCAGCATTCTGATAAACTTCTTCAGAGACATGATTACTTATTAAAGTAATTTCTTCAGTTAAAGCTAATATTGCTTTTTCTTCTTCCGAATAAAAATCAGCTTCACGCCATGCACTTAATAAATAAATACGCTCTTCTGTAACACCTAGTTTTCTGGCATCGGCAGTATGCATTTTGATGCAGTAAGCACAGCCATTGATTTGAGACGCTCTAATTTTGATTAGTTCTTTGTGAACTGGAGTTAAAGACGTTGAAGCAATATATTTTTCTAAGCCTAACATGGCTTGATAAGCTTCTGGGGCAACTTGCGGGATAACGATTCTTGATTTCATTTTTATATGTTTTAAAAGTTCATTACAAAGGTCTGTAATGTAGGCTCTTAAAAACTTGAACTACTTCAAGAAAGTAAAATCAGACTTTCCCAGCCCTTATTTTACTCATGAATTCTGCAGAAAAATCTAAATAGGAGGCAAGCATGTATTGAGGAACACGCTGAACAAATTCGGGGAAATGATCATTAAAATGATGGTATCTTTCTTCAGCCGACATTGTAAACAAGAATTTAATTCTCATTTGCATGGCACCAAAAGTCTTTTGAGTAACAATTCTGAAATACCTTTCCAGATTAGGTATTTCAATTAATAGAGACTCTAAAACAGTTTTATCAAGAGCAATAACTTCTGAGTTTTCCACTGCCTGTAAATAAAAGCTAGTTGGTATGTGATTGTGATAGCTCAAATAATCAGTAATCCACCAGTTTTCGATACCAAACTGCAATGTTTGTTCGCTTCCTTTCGGATTGATGATATATTGCCTCATGCAGCCTTTGACAACAAAATACATTGTATTGCAGATTTGGCCTTCTTTTAAAACATGTTCTTTCTTTCTTATTTTCGAAAGTTCGAGACATGATTCTAATTTATCAATATCAGAAGGTTCTAGAGCAATAAATTTTTCAATATGATCAAAAAGTGGTTTGTACATTAGATGGGTTTGGTTTATACAAAGTTACTTTTTAAATTTTGTTTCCAAAGGAAGAGATTTGAAACTTCTTTAAAGCAAAAAAACCATTCGCGTTAACGAATGGTTTTATATAATAAGTAAGTAATCTTAAATTGAGTTTATAAAACGTTTTATTTTACTTTATTAAGAATAGCTTTGAAAGCTTCTGGGTGGTTCATAGCTAAATCTGCAAGAACTTTTCTGTTCAATTCGATTCCGTTAGCTTTAACTTTCCCCATGAATTGAGAATAAGACATTCCTTCTAATCTAGCTCCAGCGTTAATACGTTGAATCCATAATGAACGGAAATTTCTTTTGTTTTGTTTTCTATCGCGGTAAGCGTAGCTCATCGCTTTCTCTACTGCATTCTTAGCAACTGTCCAAACGTTTTTACGTCTACCAAAGAAACCTTTGGCTTGCTTCATTATTTTTTTTCTTCTTGCTCTTTTAGCAACTGAATTTACCGATCTTGGCATAATTTTAATGTTTTTTTGTAGCAGGCGTCCTGAATTGAATCAAAGGAACTTAAAGCCATACTCCAAGGTTATATAAATAATTTTTTAACCTAAAGAATTATTAGATAATTCTTAATTGTTGTTTAATGCTTTTCATATCTGTTTGGTGAACTAGCGCTGAGTGAGTCAAAGCTAATTTACGTTTTTTAGATTTTTTAGTCAAGATGTGACTTTTAAAAGCATGCTTTCTTTTAATTTTTCCAGAGCCAGTAACTTTAAAACGTTTCTTAGCGCTAGATTTTGTTTTCATTTTAGGCATTTTTCCTAGTGTTTTAATTTATTCTTACTTACTTATATTTTCAAAAGCTTTAGGCTGTAGGCTTTAAGCTCTAGGCAAATGTTTGAATTTTTGCTTAAAGCTTAAGGCTTACTGCTTAAAGCAAATAATTATTTTTTCTTCTTAGGAGCAATGAACATAATCATTCTCTTTCCTTCCAAAACAGGCATCGCTTCAACTTTACCATGTTCCTCCAAATCCTGAGCAAGACGTAATAATAGAATCTGACCTTGATCTTTATAGATGATAGAACGTCCTTTAAAGAATACAAATGCTTTTAATTTAGCTCCCTCTTTTAAGAATTTTTCAGCATTCTTTCTTTTAAATTCATAGTCATGCTCGTCAGTTTGAGGGCCAAATCGAATCTCTTTTACAACAACTTGAGAAGATTTAGCTTTTAATGCCTTATCTCTTTTCTTTTGTTCGTAAACAAATTTCTTGTAGTCCATGATTTTGCAAACTGGCGGTTCAGCGTTTGGCGAGATTTCAACCAAATCCAGCTCTAGCTGGTCAGCTAAACGTAACGCATCAGCTATTTTAAAAACCCCAGGTTCAATGTTTTCACCTACAAGACGTACTTCCGGAACACGAATAAGATTGTTTATTCTGTGTGCATCTTTTTTTTCTACTCGAGGTTGAAAACCTCTGTTACTTTTTATTGCTATGACTTTCTAATTTAAGTTAAACTGTAAATACTTTTAATGTCTTTTTTATTTCTTCGTCTACAATCGCAGCAAATTCTTCGATTGAAACTGTGATATTACCTTTTCCTTCTTGTCCGTGACGACGAATAGAAATTGTACCGTTTTTCTCTTCTTCCTCACCAACGATAAGCATAAATGGAATTTTCTGCATTTCTGCGTCTCTAATTTTCTTACCGATAGTTTCGTTTCGGTTGTCAATTAGGGCGCGAATTTCGTGATTTTCTAGCAAATCTAAAACTTTTTTAGCATAATTTTCGTATTTCTCGCTCAAAGACAAGATAATAGCCTGCTCAGGCATTAGCCAAAGTGGGAAATTTCCTGCTGTATGCTCTAGTAAAATTGCTATAAAACGTTCCATAGATCCAAAAGGAGCTCTGTGAATCATAACAGGGCGATGTAATTCATTATCAGCGCCTTTGTATGTTAATTCAAAACGCTCAGGTAAATTATAATCCACCTGAATAGTTCCTAATTGCCATTGTCTTCCTAAAGCATCTTTTACCATGAAATCTAGTTTCGGACCATAGAATGCAGCCTCGCCATATTCAACAACAGTATTAAGGCCTTTGTCTCTCGCTGCGTTGATAATTGCATTTTCTGCTTTTTCCCAATTTTCGTCAGTACCAATATACTTCTCTCTGTTTTCCTGATCTCTCAATGAAATCTGAGCTGTAAAGTTTTCAAAACCTAACGAACCAAATACGTATAATACAAGGTCAATTACTTTTTTGAATTCTTCGTCCAATTGCTCTGGAGTGCAGAAAATATGCGCATCATCCTGAGTAAATCCTCTTACACGAGTTAAGCCATGTAATTCTCCAGATTGTTCGTATCTATATACAGTACCAAATTCAGCATAACGCTTAGGTAAGTCTTTATATGACCAAGGTCTTACATTGTAAATCTCACAGTGATGAGGGCAATTCATTGGTTTCAATAAAAACTCTTCACCTTCTGCTGGAGTATGGATAGGCTGGAAGCTATCAGCTCCATATTTAGCATAGTGACCAGAAGTAACATATAATTCTTTCTGACCAATATGCGGACTAACTACTTGTTCGTATCCAGCTTTTTTCTGAGCTCTTTTTAAGAACTGTTCTAAACGATCTCTTAAAGCGGCTCCTTTTGGTAACCATAAAGGTAGACCTTGACCAACTTTCTGAGAAAAAGCAAACAATTCAAGTTCTTTTCCAAGTTTACGGTGATCACGACGTTTTGCTTCTTCAAGAAGTTCAAGGTATTCAGTTAAATCTTTTTGTTTAGGGAAAGAAGTTCCATAAACACGGGTTAACTGTTTGTTTTTCTCATCACCTCTCCAGTAAGCGCCGGCAACACTCATGATTTTTACAGCTTTGATAATTCCAGTATTCGGAATATGTCCACCACGGCATAAATCGGTAAAAGTAGCATGATCACAGAAAGTAATCGTTCCGTCTTCAAGATTTGAAATCAATTCAGTCTTGTAAACGTTGTCTTTATACATTTCTAAAGCTTCAGCTTTAGTTACAGGGCGCATTTTAAAATCGAACTTTCCTCTTGCAATTTCAAGAATACGATCTTCAATCTTTTTGAAATCAGCTTCAGAAATTTTCTGATCTTCAAAATCCACGTCATAATAGAATCCATTAGCAATTGCAGGTCCAAGAGTTAATTTAATTCCAGGATATAATTCCTCAAGGGCTTGTGCCATTACGTGTGAAGTTGAGTGCCAGAAAGCTTTTTTCCCTTCCGCATCATTCCAAGTATATAATATAAGATTACCGTCGGTCGTCAATGGAGTCTCGGTTTCAATAGTTGTACCATTAAAAGATGCAGAAATAACATTTCTTGCAAAACCTTCGCTAATGTTTTTAGCGACCTCCATTGGAGTTACGCCTTGAGCGAACTCTCTAATTGACCCATCGGGTAAAGTAATCTTGATCATTGTTTATAATTTTGTGAATGCAAATATACATGATTACAAAAATACATACAATATATATTAAGAAGATTACTCTATGATATGTATAAGTATAAAGTTATGCTATATGTCTTAAGTAATAATCGGATTTCTGTTCTATAGTTTTTTATGCATATATAAGTGTGAAATTATACTATAATATATAAGGGTGAAAAGTTTTATCATACTGAGAAGAGTCGAAGTCTTTTCAGGCTTGGTATTTTAATAAGGAGCTTTGTCCCGCTATCCACTCCAATCTTTTTGCGTCGAACCCCGCCGCAAAAAGGATTTCCCGCTTCTATCGGGGCTAGGGAAGCTGTTTTCAGAAGGAATAATAAGGAGAAACTTAGCGTCTCAGCGTCTTTGCGAGATTAAAAGGAAGGCTGATGAGCTTAAAATCTCTTCAGATAACAGCGGAAAAGCCAAAAAAATCCTCAAAGCCACAGGAGGGAACAGCCATCAAAATAAAGAAACCTTATGCTAATTCAGAAAAATCCCACAGGGATTGAAAAAACTTTCATCTGTAAACAGGACGTTGCCAGCAGGTTAAGAAAAATAGCGAAAAAAGATTGAAAATAGTTGGAAAAAAAGCTTGGA